>JAYWHL010000284.1:0-3256 GCA_043777715.1 Cytophagaceae bacterium
TTTGGACCTTCTTGATTGGAACAATCGCCATTTCGGGTATTCCTCCATTTTCAGGTTTTTTCTCAAAAGACGAAATCCTGATGCACGTTTACGAGCATAGCCCCTTGATGTGGGCTTTGGCACTGGTTGGCTCGGCCATGACATCGTTTTATATGTTTAGGCTTTTATTTCTTACCTTCTTTGGTAGTTTTAGAGGCACGCAACACCAAGCCGAACATCTCCACGAGTCGCCATTGAGCATGACCCTCCCCCTGATGATACTAGCCGTACTTTCGGCCATAGCTGGGGTTTTTAACCTTCCAGAAATTTTTGGAGGAACAGCCAAGCTAAGTACCTTTATGGAGCCCCTTTTTGCAAATTCTAAAATCGTGAATCCAGAGGCATTTGTGGCCACACACCTTTCGCATGGCCAAGAACTAAGCCTGATGGGCATATCGGTAGGTATTGCCGTTTTGTCATTGGTTTTCGCCTATATTTTGTATATCAACAAAAAATCTGTTCCAAGTACAGATAGCGAAATCACTGGTGTTCAGAAAGTTATCTACAATAAATACTACATAGACGAACTTTATGACACTGTTTTTGTGAAGCCAATCGCCAAACTTTCGGTATTTTCTTATACTGTTTTAGAATTTTTGGTAATTGATTTAATCGTAGAAGGCATTGGTAAACTCGTAAAAAGTATGAGCAAAGAAGCCCGAACCTTCCAAAACGGTTCGACGGGCTATTACATTTTTGCAATGGTTATTGGTATTGTCGTTTTCTTGGTATTTAGTTTAAGAAGAATTTTTATCTAAAAATATGCTTACTTTATCTCTGATATTTCTCCCGCTTTTATCTGCCCTCTTGATTTTTATAATCAAAAGCGAAAAAGCGAAACAAATAGCCCTTGGGGCTTCGCTGATTGAACTCGCCCTTGGTTTATACACTTTGTTGAGTTTCAAGGCCAACGCCCTTTCGCAGTTTGGTTTTAGTGCCAACTGGATAGCCTCGGCAGGTATCAAATTCAATGTAGGCATAGACGGCATCAGTATCTTATTGGTATTGCTTAGTACCCTCATCGTGCCTTTTATTATCCTCTCTACCTTTAACCGCAGCTACGACAAGCCCTCTACTTTCTATGCTTTAATCTTAATGATGCAAGCCGCTTTGATAGGCGTTTTTGTAGCAAAAGATGCATTCTTGTTTTACTTTTTCTTTGAAGTAGCCCTTGTGCCTGTTTATTTTATTGCAGCCCTTTGGGGTGGAGCAAATAGGATTAGAATAACCCTGAAATTTTTTATCTACACCCTTTTTGGTAGTTTGTTCATGCTCTTGGCATTGGTTTTTTTATATTACCAAACGCCCGACACGCACACTTCCGACATCACAGCCTTTTATGATTTGGTACTAAGCCAAGAGCAACAAAACCTAGTATTCGGAGCATTTTTTATTGCTTTTGCTATCAAAATGCCCCTTTTCCCTTTTCATACTTGGCAACCCGACACCTACACCGAGTCGCCAACGCCCGCCACGATGTTATTATCGGGTATTATGCTCAAAATGGGAACTTACGGCCTCATTCGCTTTTTAATGCCCATCGTACCGCTTGGCCTAGACCAGTGGGGTAGTGTGGCCATGGTATTGTCTATTATTGGTATTGTATATGGCTCGGTTATTGCCATTCAACAAAAAGATATGAAAAGGCTCGTTGCCTACTCGTCTTTTGCCCACGTGGGGCTTATGGCCGCAGGTATATTTTCACAAACCCTTAACGGAATGCAAGGCTCGCTTATCCAAATGCTTGCCCACGGTATCAACGTTGTAGGGCTTTTCTTTTGTGTGCAGATAATCTATATGAGAACTCGTTCACGAGAACTCGAAAAACTAGGCGGTATTACCCAAAACGCCCCAAATTTTAGTATCTATTTTATGATTTTGCTATTGGGCAGTGTAGCATTACCCCTAACCAATGGCTTTATTGGAGAGTTTTTGTTGCTCCAAGGCGTATATCAGTATAATTACTGGCTGGGTATTTTGGCAGGAACAACCATTATTTTAGGAGCTGTTTATATGCTCAGAATGTTTCAGAAAGCCATGTTTGGCGAGCAAAGTAGCCTAACTGCAACTTTTACCGACCTTGATTTTTCTGAAAAAGCGGTATTGTTACCACTCGCTGTGTTGGTTTTGGCACTTGGTGTGTATCCAAACTTTTTGCTCAAACTTACCGAACCAGCCGTAGCCAACCTCATGCAAATTATTACGAAGTAGCACGGCAGTTTATAAAGAAATTTATAAGATTTAGCCCTGTATTTCTGCCAATAGCCGAAAGCTATCCACATAAAAAGACATTCAACCAGTTCAAAGCATAACAAATGAACGCAATCGTAGCCTTATCACTTTTCGGAATCGCAAATTTATTCTTAGGCTTGCAAAATGCCCGAAAAATCCTCTTGCCCGTAGCATTATTGTTTATTATTACCGCCATGGTGGCCAATGCCCTAGATTGGAACCATCACTTCCTTTATTTCAACGGAATGCTTCGGGTAAACAATCAGTTTATCAATTTTTCTGCCATTATTTTGCTTTCCGCTCTTTTGGTGGTCGCCATAAGCAGAGGCTTCGGCAACGACCAAGAACACAGCCACCCTGCCGAATATTACTCGCTCATTATGTTTTCGGCGGTTGGGGCTATTATGATGGTTGGCTACGAAAACCTCATTATGCTTTTTGTAGGTATCGAAATCCTGTCGGTGGCCATGTATGTACTCACGGGTACAGACAAACGAAACCTTCGCTCAAACGAAGCCGCCCTCAAATATTTTTTGATGGGAGCATTTGCCACAGGTATCTTTTTGTTTGGCGTAGCCCTCATTTATGGAGCAACGGGTACATTTAATATAGGTAATATCGGAACCTACATTCAGGGTAATCGCCAATTAATATCGCCCCTTCTTTATGTAGGAATTATTATGATATTGATAGGAATGCTCTTTAAAGTATCAGCAGCTCCTTTTCACTTTTGGACACCCGATGTATATGACGGTGCCCCAAGTATTTTTACGGCCTATATGTCCACAGTCGTAAAAACGGCAGGTTTTGCAGCCATCTACAAACTTTTATGGGTTTCGTTTAGTGGCCTGTATAGCTTTTGGTGGAATACCGTCGTGGTTATTGCCATTCTCACGCTTTTGATTGGTAACATCACTGCCATTTATCAACAAAGTTTTAAACGAATGTTGGCCTATTCTAGCATCTCTCATGCAGGATATATGCT
>JAYWHL010000285.1:0-3255 GCA_043777715.1 Cytophagaceae bacterium
TGGAAGGAAAAATAGAAGGAAAAATAGAAATTGCCAAAAAAATGAAACTCAAAGGTATGTCATCATCAGACATTGCAGATTTGACGGGACTTTCAGAAAGTGAAATTGATGAGCTTTAAACTGTAAATTCAAACTAAATAATCAACCCCAAAACAAATAAAACATGAAAAAACTACTCTTATTTACTCTAACCCTTGGCCTGTTTGCAGGTTGTAAGAAAACAGAAGAAAGCCCTGCGGTTACGACGGTAAACATACCCGATAAAAATTTTGAAAAAGCCCTCATTGCTCTTAAGATAGATTCTGACAAAACAGTTAATGGAAAACTCCTTGTATCAGATGCCGAAAAAGTATATACCTTAGATCTTAAAAACATTGATGATTACTTTGTCAGCAATATTATTGATCTAACAGGCATGGAAGCCTTCAAAAACCTATCCTATTTTAGGCATGATGGGCAGCCAATAAAACGCCTAGATTTTAAGAACAATCCAAACCTTACTACCATCATTCAATTAAATTTTTTGGGAGACACTTATTTGGACTATCTTGATGTGAGTAACTGCCTTAATTTACAAACTATTCAAGTGAATGTTAGTGGTTTAGCCCTTGATTTTTCTAAACATACCAAACTAGAATCAATTATTATTCTTGGTAATGAAAAAAAACCTTTTACAAAATTGACTATAAGCCCAAGCTCTGTTCTTAAAAAACTTTCGTTTGGTTATTTTACCTTTGATACTTTTGATTTTTCCCAACTTCCTAATCTTACTTTTCTTACTGCGGCTAGCGGTAACTTAACCAGTATTAATTTTAGTAAAAATACAAAACTTGAATATATAAACATCGCAGATAATAAACTAACTAAATTAGACGTAACCATGTTACCCTTGCTTAAAACCTTATATTGCGAAAATAATAAATTAACGACTGTGGATATTTCTAAAAACCCATTGTTAAAAGATTTTAGCAAGTAAGTGATTTTTTTTAGTCCTAATTTAAAAACTTAATAATTCCATAAAATGAAAAAAATTGCCATCACTGCCCTAGGCATGGGGCTGAGTATTGCCTTTGCCCAAGGCCAGTCATTTGTTCCCAACGTAATACCGCCCTCGCCCAATGCAGCGGCTTTGGGCAAATATGTAGATCAGCCCGTAAGTCTTTATACGGGTTTGCCTAGTATTGGTGTCCCTATTTATGAGCTTCAAAGCAATGTGGCCACTGTTCCCATTTCGTTGAGTTATCATGCGGCAGGCAACAAAGTGGGCGACATAGCTTCGTGGGTGGGTTTGGGTTGGTCTCTGAATGCTGGTGGAGTCATTACCAGAAGTGTAAAAGGCTTGCCTGATGAGGACGTTTCTCAAGGTTTTTGGGCAAACCGTACCAAATACGCTGCCTACGGTACTAATCCAAATAAATTTAATTTTAGTGCCGTACCAAATGCCACTACATGGCAAAGCGACATCGTACAATTGGCCGAGGGGGCTACGGATTTTGAACAAGATGTTTTTATGGTCAATGCCCTAGGCCGCAGCTACAAACTATTGTTTAAGGCAGATGGCAAGATTGTTACCATACCTCAAAGCGATGTAAAAATTACGCTTAAAAATGATTTTGGTAATATTTGGCAATGGGAAATAGTGCTTGAAGACGGAACAATATTGAATTTTGGAGAAGCTACTGCACTAGTGAATACAAAATTTGACTACCGAGAAGCAGTTATTGCAGATGGGTCAAATATAGCTTCGTCATGGTATTTGCGGAGTATTACCAAACCCAGCAGCAGTACCGAAAGCGTGTTGTTTAGCTATATTCGCAGCAATAATACTTATTATGACAGTGGTTTTTCGGAAAGTGATGCCATTAAAGTAGAAGACCAGGGGGTCAATATTATTCACACAGCTTCTCAAATAAAAGCCCAAGTAAGAAAAAGTTCAATACTACAACTCAACAAAATAAGTAGCATCAATACCGAGGTTATTTTTGAACAAGACATCAACCTAAGGCAAGATTTAGATTCTACCTTTGCACTCAAGCAAATCAAAGTAATGGCCAAGGGTGTTTCAGTACCCGTTGAAGTTTTTAGGTTTAATTATGGCTATTCAACCGCCCCACAAGGTGGCAAAGAATATAACCCACAAAACAAAGCCAGTTTCTCGAAAAGACTAAAATTGACCTCTTTTGAAAAATGGGGAAACGGTACAAGCACTACACCTCAGTCTTGGGTGTTTGAGTATAACCCAACTTTACTACCTTCTCGGCGGTCGTTTGCCATGGATAATTTTGGCTATTTTAACGGTGCAATTACCAATAGTAGCCTTTTACCGCCTTATTACCTCAATATTAATAATAGCGTTTTAAGTAGTTTATCAAAAGTACCTATTGGTTTTTTTCCGCCAAACCACGACTTTAGTGCCAACAAAGAAATGGATGCTACTGCCTTAAAAGCCGAAATATTAACCAAGGTCATCTTACCCACCAAGGGCTATACCGTGTACAGCTATGAACCCAATGTGATAACGGTTAATAACACAAAAGTTCAAAACAATTCGAGTTCTGTCAATATCTCATCAGCCAGCAGTCCAGTTGTTTTGACTAAGCAAATAACTTTTAGTACAAGCCAAAAGCAATATGCCAAAATTTTAATCGGAGGCACAGTAAATCAAAATTACTTGAATAAATTCGCAGATGTAGTCAATACAATACCACTTGTATCTGCCGTATTAAGAAATGCAAACAATGAAGTACTTTGGGCAAGAACTTTTAAAAAGGGGGAATTAGTAAACAGTACTACCATTTCAGAAACGAAATACCTTAATTTATCTACTGTGGGCAATTTTACGCTAACACTTTCAGTCAAAAACCCCGAAAATGTAGCCGTTGCCCTAGATGATTTTTCGGTGTATTGTGAAGTAAATTATCAAACCGAATTGCCCGTTGCTCCAAGAGATGAATATGTTGGTGGGCTTAGAATAGCAAATATTAGTAGTTATGATGGCCCCGACAAAAAGATTGAACAAAATTTTAAGTACGAAGAACCGCTGGTTCTAAACTCAATTAGTACGGAAGACTTTATAGAAAATACCACAGAATATGTGTTGATTGGGCCAGCAGCTGGCTCACTTTCAAATCCCATTTCGGTTCTTGATAAACTTTCTACTAGTACTATTTCCTTAATTTTGACAGTTGGCAATGGTATTTCAATTTCCAATGAAGCTAATCACTACGTTTTAAAAGAAACTTCATTTACAAATGT
>JAYWHL010000286.1:0-9088 GCA_043777715.1 Cytophagaceae bacterium
TGTGGTTGTAATTAATGAAAAGAGATTTTTTGAAAAATAACTCATGTATCTAATCCCTACTACCAAATTTAAGCTCCTCAATTCTTTAAAAAATGAAAAAAATAAAATTAGCCATTGGATTATACGCCACGATGCTAGGAATGGCTTCTGCACAATCGGTGGGCGATAATCCAAATTATAAAAAGGAAAAATTAAAACTTGAAGAGGTAAACTTTATAGGTAGTTATTACAGCCAAGATGGTAATAATTCGGCAGTTACGGGCGGGATTGGAACGGAGTATCTTTATGATATTTCCAATTCAATAGATTTTAAGCTAACTAAAATTGATAAAAAAAAGCGAAAACACACTCTTTTGACCGATATTAATTTAGATTATTATTCTTCTGCTTCGTCCGATAATGTCAATTTAAATACCGTTTCTGGGCCTTCTCGTGACGACGTACACTTTTATCCTTCCCTTAATTGGTCTATGAAGGATGATTCTAAAGGCCATACTATTGGTGCGGGGGTGTCGTATTCGCACGAATGGGATTATTTTTCAAAGGGTGTAAATTTAAGCTATGCCAAACTTTCAAAAGATAAAAATACTGAAATAGGACTGAAGCTAAATATGTTTTTGGACAATTGGGACGTAATTATTCCAGCTGAATTGAGAAGCCAACAATCTGGACAAGCCAAACAAAATCTTTCGCCTCGCAATACCTACAACGCAGCTTTGTCTTGGTCGAGGGTTATCAACAAGGATTTACAAATTTCGGCAGTTTTAGAACCCACCTATCAGTCGGGTTTATTAGCTACTAGTTTTCATCGAGTTTATTTTTCAGATGCGTCTTTAAATATCGAAAAACTACCAACCTCTCGTTTCAAAATACCAATCGGTTTTAGGGCTAATTATTTTGTTGGCGATAAAGTAATTATTCGTAGTTATTACCGATATTATCAAGACGATTGGGGAATGAAAGCCCATACTTTTAACCTAGAAACGCCCATAAAACTAAGTTCTTTCTTTTCGGTTAGTCCTTATTATCGGTTTAATACGCAAACAGCGGTAAAGTATTTTGCTCCTTATCAAAAGCATTCAACTACTGAAACTTTTTACACTTCCGATTATGATTTGAGTGCTTTCGATTCGCATTTTGTAGGTTCGGGTCTAAGATACTCTCCAGTGGGAGGTGTATTAGGGATTAAATCTTTGAATATGATAGAGTTACGCTACGGTCATTATTGGCGAAGTAATACATTATCTGCTAATATTGTTACTTTACAAATGCGTTGGAAATAATTTTTTCTGATTATTACAAAAAAAGCCCTGATAAGTCAGGGCTTTTTTTGTGCTTTTAGTTTTCTATCATTATCAAAAGAATTTGCATCACTTAATTTAGATTTATAAATTTAAAATTTACCTTTTTGATTTTTTTTGATAAGCCAATTTAGTTTTTGAATCCATTAATGCTAAAAAGGAAATTTAGCCAATTTTGCGAATTTTCGTTAATTTTATTCAAATATAATTATTTCAATAATATATTTAATAATTCTTTATTTGTGGCTTTTGCCATAGATTATTTGGTAAAAAAGGATTTTGGCAAAATTTTATTTATTATTATATTGCATTGTCAAAATTTCAAAGAAAAGTTATTTTCATTGAAATTATGAAAAACCGATTCAGTAAAAACAGTAACCATAACCAACATCTATGAATCAATCAATACAAAACCAAGGACTTTATCGCAAAGAATTTGAGCATGACGCTTGTGGTATTGGATTTCGGGCTCACCTTAAAGGCATAAAATCGCATGGAATTGTGAGAGACGCCATTACGATGCTCGAAAGAATGGATCACAGAGGGGCTTGTGGTTGCGACCCAAATACTGGAGATGGTGCAGGGATTTTGCTGCAAATACCTCACGAATTTTTTATTGAAGAAACTTCAAAATTAGGTATATCCTTACCAAAACTTGGGGATTATGCCGTTGGAATGGTGTATTTTCCGATGGACGAAAACAAGCGAGAGGCTTGTAAGGCAATCCTAGACAGAAAAGCCAAAAAGTTTGGACTAGAAATTTTAGGTTACCGTATTATTCCAGTTGATAATAGTGATTTAGGTACTGATTCCGCAAGAAATGAGCCACAAATGACTCAAATGTTTGTGAAACGCCCTGAGCTACTTGATGATATGGCCTTTGAGCGTAAAATATTTGTTTATCGTTTGGTAAGTGGAAGAATCATAAACGAAACGGTTTCGGGATTAGATGGCAAGTTTTATTTTGCTTCGATGTCTTCAAAAACGATTATTTATAAAGGAATGCTAACCACCATGCAGGTTACGCCCTATTTCCCTGATTTGTCTAACGAATCGGTAACTTCGGCTTTCGCAATTGTGCATTCTAGGTTTTCCACAAATACATTTCCCGAATGGCGTTTGGCACAGCCCTTTAGATACATTGCCCACAATGGCGAAATAAATACCGTGAGGGGCAACGTAAATTGGTTCAAAGCCCAAGCCGCTTTGTTCGAAGAAGGTGCTTTCACAAAAGAAGAATTGGACATGGTAGTTCCTGCGGTTTGTAGGGCTGGCCAGTCAGACTCAGCAATGTTGGACAACGTTATCGAAATGTTGTACTTGGCTGGGCGAAGTTTGCCCCACGTGATGATGATGCTTATTCCCGAAGCATGGGACGGCAATACCCACATGGACAAAACCCGCAAGGCTTTTTATGAATTTCATGCCGCTTTGATGGAACCCTGGGACGGCCCAGCATCTATTTCGTTTACAGATGGAAACATCATCGGTGCTACTTTGGATAGAAATGGACTAAGGCCAAGCAGATTTTGGGTATTGGACGATGATACCGTAATTATGGCTTCGGAGGCTGGCGTTTTGGATATTGACCAACGCAAAGTTGTCTCTAAAGGCCGTTTACAGCCTGGCAAAATGTTTGTGGTGGATATGGAAGCAGGGAGAATAATACCAGACGAAGAGCTAAAAGCTAAGATTTGTGGCCAAAAACCTTATCAGGAGTGGCTAAATCAATACAAAATTAGATTAGAAGACCTCCCCGACCCACTTGGCGAATGGAAACACCCTTACGAAAAAGCCCTAATTGCCCGCCAACAGTCTTTTGGTTTCACAACCGAAGACATCAGGATAATCATGAAGCAAATGGTGGAAACAGGCAAAGAAGCCCTTGGTTCGATGGGGGTCGATACGCCACTGGCCATACTTTCCGACCAAAGCCAACACCTTTCCTATTATTTCAAACAACTTTTTGCCCAAGTTACGAATCCTCCGATAGACTCTATTCGTGAACGTTCGATTATGTCGTTGATTAGTTATGTGGGTGGATTTATGAATCTTTTGGTTGAGAGTCCAGAACAAGGTAAATTATTGGAACTTTCTCAGCCTGTTTTAACAAATAAAGATTTAGAAAAAATCAGGCATATTGATACCAAAAACTTTACAACCAAAACCATAGATTGTACTTTTAGAGCAACTGGAGGCGATAATTCTCTCAAAAAGGCAATAGACCGAATTTGTAGAAATGCCGAAGATGCTGTTGATGACAACTATCAAATTTTGTTACTTTCCGACCGTGGTATTGATTCTAACCATGCTCCGATTCCTTCGTTATTAGCCCTTTCGGCGGTGCATACCTATTTGAGTAGAAAAGGGTTACGTGCCAAAGTTGGAATAATTGTGGAAGCGGGAGACGTTTGGGAAACGCATCATTTTGCTACATTGATTGGCTTTGGGGCTTCGGCAGTGAACCCTTATATGGCTTTTGAGACCATAATCGGCATGAAAGAAAAAGGAATGATAGATCAGAATTTTCCTTTACCAAAACTCTTTGGAAACTATATTAAGGCCGTAAATGGCGAATTATTAAAGATTTTCTCTAAAATGGGAATTTCTACTTTGCAAAGTTATCAAGGAGCAAAGATTTTTGAAGCCATAGGAATTAACAATGATGTGATTTCTGAATATTTTAGTGGCGTTGTATCAAGAATCGGCGGTTTGGACATTACGGGTATTCAGCGTGAGGCCATGGTAAGGCATCGCTTGGCTTTTCCTGATACCGAAAACATTAGCCCAAGATTAGAAGTAGGAGGGGTGTATCAATGGAAACAGCGTGGCGAAGCCCATTTATTCAATCCAGAGACGATTCATGCCTTGCAACAATCTACCAAAAAAGGAGATTATGCCCTCTATAAAAAATATGCCAAAGTTATAGACGACCAAAACCAAAAGGCTATTACGCTAAGGAGTTTGTTGAAATTAAAACGCTCTACGCCGATAGATATTTCAGAGGTTGAACCCATCGAAAACATAATGACAAGGTTTGCTTCGGGGGCAATGTCGTTTGGTTCTATCAGTTACGAAGCCCATACTACCCTCGCTATTGCCATGAACAGAATTGGCGGGAAGTCTAATACGGGCGAAGGTGGCGAAGACCCAATTCGTTACAAAATTTTACCGAATGGCGATTCTATGAAATCGGCCATAAAGCAAGTAGCTTCTGGGCGTTTTGGCGTTACGATGGACTATCTGACCAATGCCAATGAACTGCAAATAAAAATGGCACAAGGGGCAAAACCTGGCGAAGGAGGCCAATTACCAGGCCATAAAGTTGATGATTGGATAGGTAAAACAAGGCATTCAACCCCTGGCGTTGGGTTGATTTCTCCACCGCCACACCACGACATTTATTCGATTGAAGATTTAGCTCAATTGATTTTTGATTTGAAAAATGCCAATCGTGAGGCTAGAATTTCGGTAAAACTGGTTTCAGAGGCAGGTGTAGGTACGGTTGCGGCTGGCGTGGCCAAGGCCCATGCCGACCATATCTTGATTGCTGGCCACGATGGCGGAACGGGGGCCTCTCCCTTGTCTTCAATTCGCCATGCGGGTTTGCCCTGGGAACTCGGCTTGGCCGAAACCCATCAAACTTTGGTTAGAAATAAACTAAGAGGGCGGGTAACGGTACAAACCGACGGACAAATAAGAACTGGTAAAGACATTGTTATCGCAACGCTTTTGGGCGCAGAAGAATGGGGCGTTGCCACGGCGGCCTTGGTGGTTATGGGTTGTATTATGATGCGAAAATGCCACGTAAATACTTGTCCAGTTGGGGTTGCCACCCAAAATCCCGAACTAAGGGCTTTGTTTACGGGCGATGCCGACCACGTGGTAAATTTGTTTAGATTTTTGGCAATGGAAGTTCGTGAATACATGGCTGAACTGGGTTTTAGAACCATCAATGAAATGGTTGGTCAGGTCGATAAATTAGAAATGAGAGATAATATCGACCATTGGAAATATAAAAATCTTGACCTTTCGGCCTTGCTTTACAAAGAACCAACCATGCTAGACGTAGCCCTTTATAAACAAGAAGACCAAGACCACGGCCTAGATGCTCAAATTGATTGGGATTTGATAAAAGATGCAAAACCTGCTATCGATTTAGGTATAAATGTTAAGGGCGAATACGATGTCATTAACGTAAACCGAACAATAGGTACGATGCTTTCTAACGAAATTACCAAAAAGCATGGAGCAAAAGGTTTACCCAAAGACAGCATTCACTTCAAATTTAAAGGAACGGCTGGCCAAAGTTTTGGTGCTTTTGCAGTAAATGGATTAAAACTAGAATTGGAAGGCGATGCCAACGATTATGTAGGCAAAGGGCTTTGCGGGGCTGAATTGATTGTATATCCTAGTAAAGATTCGAGTTTTGATGCTTCTCAAAATTCGGTTATTGGCAATGTTTGTTTTTATGGAGCAACCGCTGGCGAGGCTTATTTGCGAGGAATGGGCGGCGAGCGGTTTGCAGTAAGAAACTCTGGGGCAAAAGTTGTTGTTGAAGGCATTGGCGACCACGGCTGTGAATATATGACGGGTGGTTTGGTACTTGTTTTGGGAGAAACTGGTCGGAATTTTGGGGCAGGAATGAGTGGAGGCGTGGCATATATTTGGGATAAGCAAGAAGATTTTGCTTCTAAGCTAAATACCGAAATGGTAGCCCTAGAAACATTAACCGAAGAAGACCAAAACATCATTCGTTTTTATGTCCAAAATCATTTAGACAAAACGGCATCAACCACGGCAGAAACAATCCTTCAAAATTGGGCTGGTTTGATAACCCAATTCAAAAAAGTAATGCCAATTGATTTTAAGAAGGCTTTATTGGCTAGGTCTATTTCTTTGTCTCAACAATTAGAAGATAAAAATGTGGTTTATCAAGATATACAGGTTGAATTGAGTACTAAATAAATTTTGCTCTATTAAGTACTAATTGCTTGTATATCAAGCCTATAGCCTACGGCTTATTGCTTACAGCCACGTATCAAACACCACTTTTACTACACGTAACAGAATTTTTAATCCAACGTATTGTCTTTGAGGTCAAAAGCCTACTGCCAATAGTTTAAAGCGAATTATCATCATGGGAAAACCAACTGGATTTTTAGAATATAACCGAACACTCCCACAAAAAAGGGAGGTTGATGTAAGGAAAACAGATTACAAAGAAGTTGATACTGATTTAAGTCCCGACAAAGTACAAATTCAAGCGGCTCGGTGTATGGACTGTGGAACGCCCTTTTGCCATAGTGGGTGTCCATTGGGTAATATTATCCCCGAATTTAATGATGCCGTTTGGGAAAGTAACTGGGAATATGCTTATCAAATTTTAGCATCAACCAATAATTTTCCTGAATTTACGGGAAGAATTTGCCCTGCCCCTTGTGAGTCTAGCTGTGTTTTAGGCATTAACAAACCACCTGTTACGATAGAGTATATCGAAAAATCTATTATTGAACAAGCCTTTAAAAACGGCTGGGTAAAACCTAGACAAATCAAAACCAGAACAGGAAAAAAAATAGCCGTTATTGGTTCTGGGCCTGCTGGATTAGCCGCTGCCGACCAACTCAACAAAGCTGGACATAGCGTTACAGTCTATGAAAGAGCCGACCAAATTGGGGGTCTTTTGCGTTATGGGATTCCAGATTTTAAACTCGAAAAAACCATAATCGACCGCAGATTGGAAGTTATGAAAGCCGAGGGAATTGTTTTTGTTGTAAATGCTTCGGTAGGCGAAAACATCAGCATCAACGAACTGAACGAACAATTTAATTTGATTTTATTAACCTGTGGCTCCACCATTCCCCGTGCCATTGGGATAGAAGGTTGGGAAACTTATCTTGGCAAAGGCATTTATCCTGCCATGGAGTTTTTGAGCCAACAAAACAAAAGGATTGCAAATATTGAAACCCTCAAAGACCACCAAGGCAAGGGATATAGCCATGGTGATATTTTTGCAACCGACAAAAACGTAATCGTAATCGGTGGTGGCGACACGGGTTCGGATTGTGTGGGAACAAGCAATCGCCATGGAGCAAAGCATATTACTCAAATTGAAGTAATGCCTATGCCTACCATTGATGACAAAAAAGAGCCGTATTTTACCAAACGAGATGCTGTTTCGCCTTGGCCAAACTGGCCTTTAACCAAACGCACCTCTACCTCGCACGAAGAAGGTTGCGAACGCCATTGGTCTATCAATGTGAAAGAATTTATTGGCGATGGGAATGCACTGACGCATATTAAATTAGCTGACATATCTTTAGAAATCATCAACGGAAAAGCCGAACGAGTTGATAAAAACGAAAGAATTGTTCCTGCCGAATTGGCTTTGATTGCGGCTGGTTTTTTGCACACCCAACACGAAGGCTTGGTAAATCAGTTGGGACTTGAACTCGACGACCGAGGTAATGTAAAAGCCAATAATTATCAAACCTCTGTCCCTCATGTTTTTGTGGCTGGCGATATGCGAAGAGGTCAAAGTTTAGTAGTTTGGGCAATATCAGAAGGCCGTGAGGCTGCCCTAGCTGCTGATAAATTTTTGATGGGAGAAAGTAAATTAGAAGCAAAAAGTAAGAGTATGTTTGCAACCGTATAGTTGAATAACCAAATTAGAAAAATCGAATCCTATCAATGAACTTGATAGGATTTTTTTGTTGATTTTTTCGGTCAGGTAGCAACTCCTTACCGAAAGATATGCAAATGGGAGACTTTAATTCCAAAGCCTATTTTAACTCAAAACTTGTTTCTAACACTTCACTTGAGTTTGTGCCAACAAATACTTGAAACTTACCTTTTTGTAGTAGAGTATTTCCTTCTGCATCATAAAAACTCAATTTTGTGGCAGGCAATTCAAAACTCAATGTTTGTGTTTCTCCTGCTTTTAGTGCAATTCTTCTAAAATCTTTTAACTCTTTTACTGGGCGAATTGGCTGTGCAACCACATCTCTGATATACAATTGGGCAATTTCTACGCCATCAACACTTGACGTATTTTTGATGTTGATGCTTACCGTAATACTTTCGTTTTGATTGAGCGTATTTTTTGATAGTTGTAGATTACTGTACTCATATTTTGAATAACTTAAACCATATCCAAATGGAAATAAAGGGGCATTAGGAATATCTTGATATTTATTTACCCAAAAATCATTTGGATTCCTTTCTGGTCTGCCCGAGTTATAATGATTATAATAAACAGGAATTTGCCCTACCGAAACGGGGAAACTCATCACTGTTTTTGCCGAGGGATTTACGTCTCCACTTAGAATATCGGCTACGGCATTACCGTGTTGCGTTCCTCCAATCCAAGTATATAATATCGTACTATGATTGGCAACTACTTCCGTCAAAACCATAGGGCGACCCGCCTGAACCAACACTACAACAGGTTTTTTAGTCATTTTGGCGTGTTTTAGCATCTCTATCTGTCCTTGTGCTGGGTTTATGTCAGACAATGAACGTGCCTCGCCTGCAAAATTGCCAATGATTCCTATGGTTGCTACAATAACATCTGCATCTTTGGCTTTATTTGCTATTTCAAGCATTGAACCTTCTATCGTTTTTCCTTCTTTGGTATAACATTTTACAAATTCTATTTTTGCCTTTGGATATTTTGTCTTTATACCTTCTATTATCGTAATTGTATTTTTATGCTCTCCTTGTCCTTTCCAAAAATCTAGTACATCGTCTTGGCTTTCAGCTAAATAGCCCAAAACTAAAATGTTTTT
>JAYWHL010000287.1:0-3250 GCA_043777715.1 Cytophagaceae bacterium
TATTTTAGCATTAAAATTACCCGAATATTGTTCTGAATAAAAATAAAACGAAGTAACGGGTTTATCAAAAACAATCAATTCGCTACTATTTTTTTGGTCGGAATGTTCGTCAATTTTTAATTGAATGGTCTCGGTTTCGGTTTGAAGAATACAGGTTTTAAGTTGAATAGCTTCGAGGTTTTCAAACACAATGCTGGTGGTTTGGCTTGGTAAATCAATAAGCGTTTTCTTTCCTTTTTGAACAGAAAAATGATATGATTTTATCCAAAAATTGGGAAGATTTTCGATTTGTTGTGCAAAAGTCTTGGCAGAAAATAGTAATATAAAAAGTATATTTTTTTTCATTTTAGAAAATAATTTAGGTTAATTCAAATTTACAATAAAATTATCTTAGGGTATCAATTAATCAAAAATTTGGTAGGCACTTAATCTTTCAATTAGTATATTTGATAAAAAAACAAGGTTATGTTACTAACAAAAGAACTGAAAGATATTATTTTGGAGGAGTTAAAAACATAAAGCATATTCCATCAAATCAACACTTTTAATTCTTCCCAAAAAACAAATCTCAATAACCAAAATTCTATAAAATGACAAAAGTAAAAGCAGCCATTGCTGGCCTAGGTTTTATTGGCCCTGCCCACTTAGAAGCCATCAGGCGAAACCCAAACATTGAAGTAATCGGTATTTTTCATGCACCAGCCGAAGAAGCCCCCGCCAAAGCCGCTCAATATGGCGTTCAGAAAGCCTACGGAACTTATGAAGAACTTTTGGCTGATGACGAAATAGAGGTTGTTCATGTGTGTACACCCAATTTTTTACATTTCGACCAAGCAAAAAGGGCGTTATTAGCGGGCAAACACGTGGTTTGTGAAAAGCCCTTGGCCACCACCATTGCCGAAGCCGAAGAATTAGTGGCCATTGCCAAGGAAAAAGGCTTGGTAAATGCCATTCATTTTAATGTACGCTACTACCCTATCGTCAGACAAATGAAGGTAATGCGTGAAAAAGGCGAATTGGGGACAATTTATTCTATCATTGGGTCGTATTTGCAAGATTGGTTATTTTACAATACCGATTATAACTGGCGTTTAGAACCAGACAAATCGGGCGATAGCCGTGCCATTGCAGATATTGGAAGCCATTTGATGGACTTGATTGAATATATTTCAGGCATAAAAGTAACCGCCGTGATGGCAGACTTTAACACCGTGCATCAAACCCGAAAAAAGCCACTCAAGGCCGTTGAAACCTATTCGGGCAAGATGTTACAACCCGAAGACTACGCCGATGTACCCATAACCACCGAAGATTATGCAAGTGTTTTATTAAAATTCGACAACGGGGCAAAGGGAGTTGTAACCGTAAGCCAAGTATCGGCTGGGCGAAAAAACAGATGTGAGATAGAAATTTCAGGCTCGAACGAAACCTATAATTGGTGTTCGGAAAGTCCAAATAACCTTTGGATTGGCAAAAGAAATACGGCCAACCAAATGTTAATGAAAGACCCTGGCTTGTTCCACGCCGAGGCTTCTTCGCTTATTTCTTATCCAGGAGGCCATAACGAAGGCTTTCCTGATGCTTCTAAACAAATGTTTAAAGAAATTTATGCGGCCATCAGAGAAGGAAAACAACCTCAAAACCCAACTTTCCCTACTTTTGCAGATGGTTTACGAGAATTGATTTTGTGTGAACGAATTATCGAAAGCCACAAAGCCCAAGCATGGGTAACGGTGTAAATCATAGTAGAACCATTTTTAATAAATTGAACTATGATTTTAGGCTTGATGTTTTATTAAAAGTACACATTCAAGGACTCATCAAAAATTATAAAAATATGGTAACAGTAACTCAAAAAGCAGCAGAGCAGATTTCTTTTTTGAAAGAAAAAGAAGGAAAATCGAATGAAAACAACATCAGGGTTTCGATAGAAGGCGGAGGGTGTTCGGGGTTGATGTATAACCTTGAGTTTTCGGGCGAGACCAAACCCACAGACCATATTTTTGAAGACCGTGGCGTAAGAATAATGGTGGACAAAAAAAGCCTTTTATATCTTGCTGGAACGGTCTTGGATTTTTCTGATGGTTTAAACGGTAAAGGCTTTCAGTTTCAAAATCCAAATGCTTCTCGTACTTGCGGTTGTGGCGAAAGTTTTTCTGTATAATTTTTCAATAAGCACAAAAAGGCATCTTCTGGTTTTCAGTTGATGCCTTTTTGTATATTTTTTGGTAGAATGAAGTCAATTTTTATTTTACTGGTCCGATTTTATCAAGCGGGTATTTCGCCCTATTTGGCACCTTCTTGTAGATATTCGCCCAGTTGTTCGGTTTATATGATTCAAGCCATCGAAAAATATGGCGTACTAAAAGGCGTATGGCTAGGCACAAAACGCATTGCAAGGTGTAATCCTTGGGGTGGGCATGGCCACGACCCGCTACCATAAAATCAATAATTTCTCAAAATGAATATTACCATCATCGACGGCTACACCGTAAACCCAAACGATTTGTCTTGGGAAAGTATCAATCAATTAGGCAATCTGAGTTGCTATGACCGAACCTCGCCTGATAAACTTTTGGAACGATGTGAAAATGCAAATGTTATTATCACAAAAAATGTATTTATCTCTGCCGAATTAATGGATAAATGCCCACACCTCCAAATGATTACCATCACCGCAACGGGGTTTAATTGTGTTGATACCGAAGCCGCCAAACAACGAAACATAATCGTTTGTAACGTACCCGATTATAGCACAAATGCAGTTGCTCAACATACGTTTTCACTACTTTTAGAACTAAGCAATTCAGTAGGAAAATATACTGAAGGTGTGAGAAATGGAAATTGGAGTAAATCCATCGACTTTTGTTATCAACTCAACAATATCTATGAAATTGCTGGCAAAACCCTTGGAATTGTTGGGTATGGAAACATTGGCAAAAAAGTTGGCCAAATTGCCAAAGCATTTGATATGACCGTAATTTTTTGTGGGAGTAGAAATCAAAACAGAGTAGGAGAAACCACGATAGAAAATCTTTTTAGTCAGAGCGATTTTATTACCTTACATTGCCCTCAAACTACTGATAATAAAGGCTTTGTAAATGCTTCGTTACTCAACACCATGAAACCAAGTTCATTTTTAATCAATACAGCAAGAGGTACATTAATCAATGAAAACGACCTTGCCGATGCTCTAAACAAGGGCATTTTGGCAGGAGCTGGTCTTGATGTACTTTCACAAGAACCACCA
>JAYWHL010000288.1:0-9064 GCA_043777715.1 Cytophagaceae bacterium
TTTGGTAGTCAAGAAAAAGGGTCAAGTGGAGAAATTGCTACTTTTTGTCAAAAAAACTATGGCGTAACCTTCCAAATGTTTGAAAAAGTGAAAGTAAAAGGCGAAGGCAAATCACCTTTGTATCAATATCTTTCAGATAAAAACTTGAACGGTTGGAACGACAAAGAACCATCTTGGAATTTTTGTAAGTATCTTATCAACGAAAAAGGAGAAGTAATCAACTTTTTTGCATCGGGTGTAAAGCCAACCGATAGTGCATTTTTAGATGCTTTGAAGAAATAAAGCCATTATTAGGTTTATCTAAAAAAATACTCCACAAAAAAATCCTCATCAATTTGATGAGGATTTTTTTGTTATTATGGTTATGAGCTAAAATCAATAAGCAATCAAATCCTTACTATCAATTTCAATATAATCGCCTTTTGCTTCAAGGGTTGCAATGCCTGATTCGTGGGCTAGGTTGAGAACCTCGGTATTTTCAGAACTCATTCCTGCGATGCCAAGATAAATTTTATAGTCTTGATAATCAGGATATAACCACCTAAAATTGGCTATTTTTTGAGTTTTTAATTTTGTTAAATGTTTGGCCGTTACACAATATTTTATCTCTATAATGGCCACACTGTTGCCGTTATACATCACAATATCAAATTCATCTACAATGTCTTTGCGTTTATGACGCATATTTTGTTCAATCTCGTCATAGTGTACCTCTCCAAGTTGCATGGTTGATTCTAGGGCATGAAAAAAGAAGTTTTCAGCAAATTTTCCATGTCTATTGCCCATGCCACCTAGTTGATTGCTGATTTCTTTTTGCATAGCAACCACCCTGTCTAGTTCAGCACGTGATTCCTTGTCTCTTTTAGTTAGTTCAGCTTCGTTTTTGGCTCTTTCGACTTCCCATTTAACTAGTTCCGCTTGGCTTTTAACTCTCTCTGCTTCCCATTTAATTCTTTCGGCTTCCCATTTAACCATTTCGATTTCAATTTTAGCTCTATCGGCTTGATAAGCAGCTTCTCTTTTGGTTTGAGCTATTGAGCTATTTTCAACAAAAAGATTCATTCGCTCAAACCATGCTTCCCATTCTCTGTTTCTATCTTCCATACAATTATCGTTTTGCCAAATTTACAAAAAGAATAGAATTAGAAAACGACAAAACGCTTAATTTCCAGTTAAATTCTGAAATACTAATTCGTTTTCTTTGTTCAAATCCATCAAAATTACGGCATCTTTTGTAATTGAATTGGCCAAGATTGCCTTGCTCAATTCATTTAGAACTCGCTTTTGTAAAACTCTTTTTAAGGGTCTGGCCCCCATTTCGGGTTCGTAGCCTTCCTCTACCAATTGGCTTAGGGCTACATCTGTGGCTTCAATTATCATGCCTTGTTCTGCCAATCTCTCCTTAATTTGTCCAAATTGTATTTTTACAATCTTAAACAGATTCTCTTTGGTCAAAGGCTCAAACATCACAATTTCATCAACTCTATTCAAAAATTCGGGGCGAACACTTTGTTTGAGCAACGCCATAATTTCTACTTTTGTTTCTTCTAATATCAGGTGGTTGTTCCAGCCTTCCATCTGGGTCATTTTTTCTTGTATAATATGACTACCTAGGTTAGAAGTCATAATTATAATGGTGTTTTTGAAATTGGCAACTCGTCCTTTGTTATCTGTTAGGCGGCCTTCGTCCAAAACTTGTAATAAAATATTCCAAACGTCAGGGTGAGCCTTTTCTATTTCGTCTAACAGCACAACCGAATATGGTTTTCTTCTCACGGCCTCTGTCAATTGTCCACCTTCGTCATAGCCCACATAGCCTGGAGGCGAGCCAACCATTCTGCTTACGGCGTGGCGTTCTTGATATTCGCTCATGTCAATTCTGATGATTGCATTTTCATCGTTAAACAGATATTCGGCTAATGCTTTTGCCAATTCGGTTTTGCCTACGCCCGTAGTCCCCAAAAATATGAATGAACCCACTGGCTTTTTGGGGTCGTTTAGTCCCGCCCTAGACCTCCTCACAGAATCTGCAATGGCCTGAATGGCTTCTTCTTGACCTGCAACTCTTTTTCCTAGTTCTAATTCGAGATGTAATAATTTTTCTTGTTCGCCTCTTAGCATTTTAGTTACGGGAATACCCGTCCATTTGGCCACAATTTCTGCGATGTCGTTAGGCGTAACAACGGCTTCGATACCTCTTCCAGAAATATTATTACTAAAATTCAGAAAATTACCTTTGTTTTCGGTTTGCTCCGAAGTCTTTATTTTTTCCAAGATAGCGGGCATTTGGCCATACCTAATTTCTGCAACTTTGGCATAATCTCCTGCTCTTTCGGCTTGTTCGGCCTCAATTTTTAATTTGTCGAGGTTTTCTCTGTTTATTCTGATTGCATCTAAAAATGATTTTTCTTCAAGCCAAGTAGCTTTCAATCCGTCTCTTTTTTCTGAAAGTTCGGCAATTTCTTTACTCAAAATCTGTTCTCTTTCTCTATTTTCTTCTCGTCTAATGGCCTCTCTTTCAATCTCTAATTGCATGATTTTTCGTTGAATATCATCAATTTCTTCTGGGACAGAATTGATTTCTAAACGCAATTTTGCCGAGGCTTCGTCCATCAAATCAATGGCTTTATCTGGCAAAAATCTATCCGAAATATACCTTGCCGATAGTTCAACGGCTGCAATTACGGCATCGTCTTGTATTCTTACGCCGTGGTGCATTTCGTATTTATCTTTAATTCCCCTCAAAATAGAAATGGCATCTAAAACACTGGGTTCGTCCACCAAAACAGACTGAAAACGTCTTTCTAGTGCTTTGTCTTTTTCTATATATTTTTGGTATTCTTTTAAGGTAGTTGCTCCAATGGCATGGAGGTCGCCACGTGCCAAAGCGGGTTTCAGCAGATTGGCAGCGTCCATCGCTCCATCGCCTGATGCCCCAGCCCCAATCAAGGTGTGGATTTCGTCTATGAAAAGAATAATTTCTCCTTCCGAATCACTAACTTCTTGAATTACAGCTTTTAATCTTTCTTCAAATTCGCCTTTATACTTTGCTCCAGCTATCAAAAGCCCCATATCTAAGGACACAATTTGCTTGTTTAATAAATTTTCAGGTACATCTCCATTAATAATCCTTTGGGCCAATCCTTCGATGATAGCAGTTTTACCAACGCCTGGTTCTCCTAATAAAATAGGATTATTCTTGGTTCGTCTTGATAAAATCTGTAAAACTCTTCTTATCTCATCATCTCGGCCAATCACTGGGTCTATCTTGCCCGTTTTTGCTCTTTCGTTCAGATTAATGGCGTACTTCTCAATGGTTTTATAGGTATTTTCTGCGTTTTGATTTTTCACTTTTTTATTTCCTCTAAGTTTATTAATGGAATTGATTAATGCTTGTTCTTTGATTTTTAATTTTGCTAATAATTGGCTTACCTCATCGTTTGTGGCCAAAAGACTTACAAAAATCACTTCTACACTCACAAATTCATCGTTGAAATCCTTTGCAATTTTTTCGGCTTTTTGTAAAACTTTCGCTACATTATTTCCAAAATAAGGCTCATTTTCTCCTCCCGAAACTTTTGGATATTTTACTAGGATTTGATTCAAACTTTGTTCCAAATCATTTTGATTCACGCCCATTTCATTCAAAACGTAAGTTATTGTTTTGGTACTTTCAGTCAAAATTGCCTTTAGCAAATGCCCCGTTTCAATGGCTTGTTGGCCGTTTTCGAGTGTAATTTTAGCAGATTCTTCAAATAACTGCTGGGCATTATTGGTATATTTTTCGAAATTCATGGTTTCTAATATTTTAATGAAGAATGAAATCTTTCTACCTAAAAATCCCTCAAACGCAATGCCGAAACTGATTTTTCGGAAACTTTGGCCTATTTTACTTGGCTATTTGGTTTGTAAACGGACAAATTGGCATTCAATAAATCAAAAATCAAGCATTCATTCATATTTTCAATTGGTCTCTATCCAACATGAACTTTTGAATTTGTTAATAAAAACAACATTCGTCCTTGTTGCAAATTGCAAACGAACAAGTGTTGCCCAATCCTATTCGTCCCTACGCTTTTATATTCTCTAAAATTGCCTAGTAATCGGTATAAATGTTTATTTTTGATTTAGAAGCTGTTTAAACTTATTTCTTTTGCCCTAAAAGGGTTGTTTTCAGCCCATACTTTAGATTTTTTGTCTTCCGTAGCGATGCTACGCACTCGAAAAAATCTGCGTATGGACAAAAAACAACCTCATTTTGACCTAAAATCAAAAGTTTAAACAGCTTCTTAATTCACTCACAAACAAGTCCTTACATTTTTAATCAAATCCTTTTATGGAAAATAATATATACGAAGTGGCCATCGTTGGTGCTGGTTTTGCGGGGATTGGCACGGCAATTAAACTCAAGCAAGCGGGTAAAGATAACTTCCTTATTTTGGAAAGGGCTTCGGAGGTTGGCGGAACTTGGCGAGACAATACCTACCCAGGTTGCGGTTGTGATGTTCAGTCGCATTTATATTCTTTTTCGTTTGAACCCAATCCCGATTGGTCTCGAAAGTTTTCTAAACAACCCGAAATTTTAGAATACCTTAAAAAATGTACCCAAAAGTATCATTTACGAGAACATCTTAAATTTAACACCGAAATTTTATCAACCATTTTTGACGAAACCAAAGGCTACTACAAACTTTCGACCAAGACTGGCGAACAAATTTTGGCCAGAACCGTAGTTTTTGCCATAGGTGGTTTGAACAAATCTAAACTGCCTAATATCAAAGGTTTAGAAACGTTTAGCGGTCAAGTTTTTCATTCTTCGGCTTGGAATCATTCAATATCTCTACAAAACAAAAAGGTGGCCGTGATTGGCACAGGTGCTAGTGCCATTCAGTTTGTGCCTGAGATTGCTCCAATTGTTGAAAAACTAATCGTTTTCCAGCGAACAGCCCCTTGGATTATTCCGAAACCTGATAAAAAAATGGGAAATTTTACCAAAAATTTATTCAAAAAAATCCCTTTCTTTCAGTTTTTATATCGTGAATTTATTTTTTGGATGAATGAACTCATGGGGCTTGCTTTTTTGGGATCAAAACCAATTTCTAAAGTTGCTACCTTGATGGCTAAATCGCATATTAAGGCACAAATTAAAGATGAAAATCTAAGAGAAAAAGTTACGCCAAACTATGCCTTTGGTTGCAAAAGAGTACTGATTTCTGATGATTATTATCCTGCTCTTCAACGAGATAACGTTGAATTAAATACCGACAATATTGATTATATCGTCCAAAATAAAATTATCGACAAACAGGGCAAAAGCCACCAAGTTGATGTAATTATTATGGGAACGGGTTTTTTGGTGTCTGAACTTCCTCCAAAATTTGTAAAAGAAAATACGATTTCAGGTTTAGCGGGTAAAAATTTATTTGAAACTTGGAAATCAAAAGGCTTAGAATCATATAAAGGACTGATGGTTTCGGGCTTTCCCAATTTGATTTATATGGTTGGGCCAAATTCGGGACTGGGACACAATTCTATTATTCACATTATCGAATCTCAAATTTCATACATTATGAGTTTTTTGGAGGCATTATCCCAAAAACCAATGCCTTATTATTTAAATGTAAATCCAGAGATTCAATATCGATATAACCAAACACTTCAAGAAAATTTTAAGGGAACAGTTTGGGAAAAGGGTTGCGGAAGTTGGTACGTAAACGATTCTGAAAAAAATGTAACGCTTTGGCCAAAACTAAATGGGGCATACCGCAAAGAAACAGAAGCGATTAATTCAACTGATTTTATTGAAAGTATGTAACAGTCTTTTTTCTGAATTTGATTTTGAATAAAGCAATTAAAAAGAGAGAATTAATAATACTCTCTTTTATTCTTTTGGCAATAGCCTTACCTTTGTGGCAAAATACCAAACAAAATAAACCTTGAAATCTCCAGAATCGTTACCAACCGTAGAAACGGCCAAAAAATTGGGCATCTTACCCGAAGAATATCAGAAAATTAATGAAATATTGGGTCGCCAACCAAATTTCACGGAATTATCCATTTTTTCTGTCATGTGGTCAGAGCATTGTTCTTACAAAAACTCTATTGTTTGGCTCAAAACCCTACCAAAAGATTCGCCAAGAATGCTCGCAAAAGCGGGCGAAGAAAACGCTGGTTTGGTCGATTTAGGCGATGGTATTGGTTGTGCTTTCAAGATAGAATCGCACAATCACCCCTCTGCCCTAGAGCCTTATCAAGGAGCAGCAACGGGTGTTGGGGGTATAAATCGTGATATTTTTACGATGGGTGCAAGGCCAATTGCCCAACTTAACTCGCTTAGGTTTGGGAATATTAACAACCCACGCACAAAATGGCTCGTTAAAGGCGTGGTAAAAGGTATTGGTGATTATGGTAACGCCTTCGGGATTCCAACCGTGGGCGGAGAGGTTTTCTTTGACGATTGCTACAATATTAATCCGCTGGTCAATGCTTTTTCGGCTGGGATTCTACAAAACAAAAACATGGCATCTGCCATTTCGTATGGCGTTGGTAACCCTGTTTATATTGTGGGTTCGGCCACGGGCAAAGACGGAATAGGCGGGGCAGCTTTTGCATCAGAAGATATTACGGCTAAATCGTCCGAAAAACTCCCCGCAGTGCAGGTTGGCGACCCTTTTCAAGAAAAATTATTGTTAGAGGCTACCCTCGAAGTCATAGAAACTGGCTTTGTAATAGGTATTCAAGATATGGGAGCTGCGGGCATTACTTGCTCTACGTCCGAAATGTCGGCCAAGGGTAAGCACGGTATGAAAATTGATTTAGACAAAGTGCCAACTCGCCAAGCCAATATGTTGCCTTTTGAAATCCTGCTTTCGGAATCTCAAGAGCGAATGCTGATTGTGGTTCAAAAAGGAAAAGAAGAAGAAATAAAGGCAATTTTTGACAAATGGGACTTGAATTGTGAACAAATTGGCGAAGTTACCGATACCGAGCGATTACATTTTTATCAACATGGCGAACTGGTGGCCGATGTTCCAGCCGACGATTTGGTTTTGGGAGGTGGGGCGCCAGTTTATCATCGAGAATACAAAGAACCTACCTATTTTGCTGAATACCAGCAATTTAAGATTGATTCAGTTCAAGATTTAACTTCTGCCGAAGACATCAAAAAAGCAGCAAATCATTTACTTTCTCACCCTAATATATGTTCAAAAAATTGGGTTTCTCAACAATACGATTCTACCATTGGGGCGGCAACTCGCACTACTAATAGCCCAGCCGATGCCGCCGTGGTTTCGGTAAAAGGCACAGATAAATCTATTGTGATAACAGTAGATTGTAATTCAAGATATGTAAATGCTGACCCCGAAAAAGGAACTGCCATAGCCGTGGCCGAAGCCGCTCGGAATATTGTTTGTAGTGGCGGGCAACCTTTGGCCATAACCAACTGCCTAAACTTTGGGAATCCATACAATCTAGAAGTTTATTGGCAGTTTGTGGGGGCAATCAAGGGCATGAAAACGGCCTGTGAGGCACTGAAAACCCCTGTAACGGGTGGCAACGTGAGTTTTTATAACCAATCGTCGGACGAAGGGCCAGTTTTTCCAACGCCAACGATTGGAATGTTGGGCGTAATGGAAAAACCTGATGATTTCCTTACCCTTGATTTTAAAGCAGCAGGAGATTTGATATATTTGATTGGTACAACTCAAAACTGCATTAATTCGTCTGAATATTTGTATTCTTATCAAAAAATAAAAGGCTCGCCAGCACCCTATTTTGAGATGACCGAAGAATTACTTTTACACGAAACGATTACTGAAATCAACCAAGAAAAATTGATAAACTCATGCCATGATGTGTCGGACGGAGGGGTTTTTATTGCCCTATCAGAATCGGCTTATCCAAGAGGTCTTGGTTTTGAAATAAATCTGCAAGAAAGATACAGAACTGATGCTCAACTATTTGGCGAAGCCCAAGGCCGAGTAGTCGTTTCGATTGGAATCGAAAACAAAGAAAAATTAGAAACTTTTTTATCAAAAAAAGGAATTGAATTTAAACAAATTGGGACAGTAAACGCCCAAGATTTTGTAGTAAATAATGATTTGATTATCAGTACAGAACAAGCATTATCTTTACACAAAAATTCGTTAGCAACCTTGTTGAATTAAATGAGATATTTTATCGAATTTTCTTATTTAGGTACTGATTTTATGGGTTTTCAGATACAACCCAACGCAAAAACGGTTGAAGGGGAGTTAGAGAACGCCATGTCAAAGCTATTGCGACAAAGCATTGATATTAATGGAAGTTCTAGGACAGATACGGGTGTGCATGCCTTTCAGCAGTTTGCACATTTTGATATTGAAAACCCAATAGATACGAGTCAATTGGCATATACTTTGAATAAAATATTGCCAAAATCAATTTTTATCAAGAGAATATTTGAAGTCTCGGACAATATTCATGCTCGATTCGATGCCATTTCGAGAAAATATGAGTACAGAATTTTGCAACAAAAAAATCCTTTTCTGCAAAATCAAGGGTATTTATTTCCGAGTGGATTAGACCTTGATTTGATGAACAGTGCTGGAGAAATTTTAATGCAGAATACTGATTTTCAATGTTTTAGTAAAGTAAATACCCAAGTAAATCACTTTAGGTGTGATATTATGGAGGCTTTTTGGAAAGAAAGCGAAAATCAATTAATTTTCACAATCAAAGCCGACCGTTTTTTGAGAGGAATGGTTAGGGCTATCGTAGGAACGATGATTGAGGTGGGCATGATGCGAACTAGCCTCGAAAAATTTGAAAGTATTTTAAAAAGTAAAAATAGAAGCGAAGCAGGCAGGGCAGTACCGCCACAAGGTCTATTTTTGAAAGAAGTAAATTACCCTATCGGCATCTTTGAGGTTAATCCCTAAATAAACCGATTGTCAGGTGCAAACATACAACAAACCTAATCCATAAATGAAAATTTTTCTTCTTACAATTATCCTAGCCTTTATGTACTTAGAGGCTTCTGCCCAAAAAGATACACTTGCTAAAGTTGATTCTACGCCTAAAA
>JAYWHL010000289.1:0-3241 GCA_043777715.1 Cytophagaceae bacterium
TTAAAATTCTGAATAACAACATTTTTTGATACATATTCAGAATAAAATTTGGCAAAATTTTTAAAACTAAAAATAGTTCGACTTTTTACACAACCCCACGGCTAACAAACGGTTTTAGTTTTTTAATCTTTTGCCCAATTGAAACGGTCGTTTGGCGAGAATTTCCAAGGGGCTTGATTGTTTTCGAGGTTGGCAAACATGGCATTCCACGACCCTGGGGCATCGGCTTCTTCCATGATTTGATAGCGGCGTAGTTGAACGATAATTTCTAAAGGCGAAATCAAAATCGGGCATTCTTGCACACAGGCATTGCAGGTGGTACAGGCCCGTAGCTCTTCGGCAGAGATATAATCGCCATATAGGTTTTTGCCATCATCAACAAACGTTCCTTTATTTTTTTTGAGGTTTTGACCAACTTCTTCTAGCCTGTCTCGGGTATCCATCATTATTTTTCGAGGCGAAAGTTGCTTTCCTGTTAGGTTGGCAGGGCAAGCCGACGTGCAGCGGCCGCATTCGGTACAAGAATAGGCGTCCATGAGGTTTTTCCATGTTAAATCCATCACATCTTTTGCCCCAAAACGACCAATTTCAGCAGGTGTTTCTTGGCTTTCTTGTTCTAGGCCAAGCATAATTTTTACTTCTTTGGTTACGGCAGGCATATTGGCGATTTCGCCTTTTTCTTTCAAATTCGCAAAATAGGTATTGGGAAATGCCAAGAAAATATGAAGGTGTTTAGAGTACGTAACGTAGGTGGCAAATGCCAAAATACCCAAAATATGAAACCACCAAGCCGCCCGTTCGGCAACAATCAGGCCACTTTCGCTCATACCTGCGAAGAGGGGTTTCAGAAAACCACTAAAAGCAAACGTACCCACGGCAGGGTAATGTTCCGAGCCAAGGTCTTGCAAACTAGCATCAGCGGCGTTCATGCACAAGATGGCCGTCATTAATAAAATTTCGATAATCAAAATCACGTTGGCATCTAGCACTGGCCAACCGTTGAGTTCTCGGTGGCGGGTGGTTTGTAGCCGTGGAACTTTAGTGATGTTTCGGCGGGTTAAAAATATTACACAAACCACAAGCACAGACACGGCTAAAAATTCAAAAAAATTGATGAGAAAGCCATAAAAACTGCCTAATAATGGAGCAAAAAGTCGGTGTGTACCCAAGATTCCGTCTAGGATAATTTCCAAAACTTCTACATTAATAAGCAGAAAACCTGCATAAATAACAAAGTGCATGATGCCCACAACGGGTCGGTCAAACATTTTTTGCTGGCCAAACGCCACCCTCAGCATCGTGGCGAGGCGGAGCGAGGGATTGTCGGAACGGTCTTCGGCTTTGCCTAGCTGAATGGTGGCTTTGATGGTAATTATTCTTTCATAAATCAGGAAAGTGGCCAAGCCCAAAGCCGCCAAAAATAGTAATTGAAATAGCATAAATTTGTTGATGAATTTTGTTGATTTTAATGCTTTAAAGATAATAAAT
Source organism: Cytophagaceae bacterium (assembly GCA_043777715.1). Classification (GTDB taxonomy): domain Bacteria; phylum Bacteroidota; class Bacteroidia; order Cytophagales; family Spirosomataceae; genus JAYWHL01. The sequence goes on from JAYWHL010000289.1 coordinate 1,489, forward strand.
TTTTGGCTAATGGCAACTGGCTACCTTTAACACCAAATGCAAAACAGGATTCAAGGATTTTTTAGGATAGCAGGATTTCTTGACCCTTAACCTTTAACTAAACTATTCCCTAGGCATATTTATCCAAGAGCTTTACCAAAACTTCAAAGTCTTTTGGATAGGGTGCCACAAAGGTTTGTTCTTGGCCATCTAACAAGCTAAACGTCAGAGAATGAGCATGTAAGGCTACTCTTTTGATGATTGACTGCTCTTCGGTATCTTTTTTGAGATTAAATTTTCGTTTTAATTCCGACAAATAAATAGGCTTTCCGCCATACGTTTCATCGGCAACGATGGGGGCTTTGAGGCACACAAGGTGTATTCTGATTTGGTGCATTCTTCCCGAAATGGGCATACATTCAACGAGCGTGTGGTGGCGATATGCCTTGAGGGTATTAAAAATTGTTTCGGCTTCTTTTCCTTTTTGGCGGTCAATTTTTACAATACCATCTTTGGGTAACGACAAAATGGGTAAATAAACCGATATGCCTTCAAAATCATGCACCCCCTCAACCACGGCATGATAGCGTTTAAGGGTTTGACGATGCTCGAATTGCATGGCTAAATGGCGATAGGCTTCGGGATTTTTGGCAATGGCCAACGCCCCCGACGTTTCTTTGTCCAAACGGTGGCCTACTTGGGCATCAGAGCTATATTCTTTGGCTAATCGCAAGATACTGAGCGGATTGTCGGCATTTCGCTCGTCGAGCGTAGCAATATGCGGGGGCTTGTTTACAACGATATAGTCTTCGTTTTCAAATACAATGAGGTCTGCAAAATTGATTTTCATGTTGGTCGATTGGTTCGATAATTCCACAAAATTACGTCATTATCTCCCACAACGATAGTTTTTAGCCAAAAGTACTTGAAACAAATAGAGCCTATTTCATTTTCTGTGCTTGGTTTCCTTGCCAAATACCAGTCTTTTCAGCGTTTTATGATTCTTGGGTAGAGCGAATGCTATAATTTTTGGTAAATCGCCAGAGCAAACTTGGTGCAAAGCGTTTTAGGTAGGTGGCGAGGGTTTCCATAAAACCAGCAATGATTACTTCGTGGCGGCCATTTTGTAGGGCTTTTATCATCAGTTTTGCACATTTTTCTACGGGGATTCCCTTGGCTTGGTTTTGATCCATTTTGTTGTAGGGCTGTCCGTCTTTACCAATGGCACTATACGAAATGGGCGTATTGATATAGCCTGGGCAAACCACCGTAACCTGAATGTTTTTTTGCCAAACTTCGCCACGCAAACCATCAAAAAAACCTTGTAGGGCGTGTTTTGAGGCACAATACATGGTGCGGTAGGGCGTACCCACTTTGCCACTTACACTACTAGTTACCAAAAATGAACCTGAATTTTGCTTGATAAAATGGGGCAAAATCAATCTTGTTAAGGCCACAACACTTGTAAAATTGGTATCCATCAGCCTTGTGGCATCTTGGGCTAACATCTCTCCAAAAAGCGTTCTTTGGCTTATGCCAGCATTATGTACCATAACATCGAGCGTACCGAAATGCCGAATCACAGCCTTAAATTTATCGTCAAAGCTATCCATTTCTTGCATATCCATAGGCAAAATCAAGACGTCTTTTTCGGGAATGCCCAGCGATGCTTGAACCCTCAATAAGGCATCTGACCGCCTTGCCGAAAGCACTAATTTTGCTCCTTGGCTGGCAAATTCCTTGGCCAAAGCCTCGCCAATACCCGACGATGCCC
>JAYWHL010000290.1:0-24814 GCA_043777715.1 Cytophagaceae bacterium
GAAGATAGAATGTAGAAGCGAGAAGATAGAAGTTTAATCGCCTGATTATCAATTAATTAAAATTTATCAAAAACCGCATTACTTTTGTTAAACTACTTACAAGTTTGATATGGGTAAATTTTTCGATTTTTTACCCATATAATACATGATATGGGTAAATTTTTCGATTTTTTACCCATATTAATCAAACATTGCCTGATTCTATAACAGGGGTATCGGCTTTATATAATTCTGGGACATTAAGAAACAAGTCAAAAAGAGGCTTGTTCAAGTAAAAATTACTTCTACCAATTTTTATCAACTCCAATAAATTTGCTTCTACCAATTCTTTAAGATAAGAAGAGGCCGTTTTGCGAGTAATTCCTAATGACTCTTCCACAAATTCTATTTTGGTATAAGGATGACTGAACAAGCTATTGAGGAGTTCTTGACTATACATTTTAGGAAATTGAGAACGGATTCTTTTTTTATAATCCATCATTAATGTCTTAATATTCTCAATAAGTTTGATGGTCTGAATAGCCGTTTGTTCTATGCCAGTAAGCATAAAAATCAACCAATTTTCCCATTGATTCTCATCTCTTACTGATTGAAGGAGGCGATAATATTCCCCTTTATTTTCAATCACAAAGCGGCTTAAATATAAAACTGGAATTTCTAGTAAATTTTTGCTTACTAAATAAAGAATGTTGATAATTCTACCAGTACGTCCATTTCCATCGTAAAAAGGATGAATACTCTCAAATTGATGATGAATAATAGCTAGTTTTATCAATGGGTCAAGGTCTGACAGGTCATCATTATTGATAAATGCTTCTAAATTTTGCATTAATCGCAAAATGGTATCCGAGTCTTGAGGAGGCATATAAACAGTTTTTCCCGTCTGCTGATTTTTAAGGGCTGTTCCCAGTAGTTTCCGAAAGCCCGCTTTGTTTTGTTCGAGTTCTTCTTGAATCTGTAAAATAAAGTTAATTGTCAAAATCTTATTTTTACGAACCAACACAAAACTTTTTCGTAAGGCGTTGGCATAGCTTTGGACTTCTTTTGCTGCTGGGCTTCTAAGGTTTTCGATATAGAGTTCGGCCTTGAAAATTTCGTCGTGGGTGGTAACAATATTTTCAATTGCCGAACTATCTTTTGCTTCTTGTAAGGTAAGTGTACTGATAAGAATCTGCTCGTTGGGAATGGTCAGGGCTACGCCTTTCAATTCGGCTAAACGCCTGTGAGCTTTGGCTGCTTGTTTTAAAACGGCCTTGGTTTCTACATCTTCTCTAAAGGGAAGCATTGGTATATTATAAGTCATAACTATTTTCAAAATTTATTCCGATAAAATGGCTTTAGTATCGGAGCTGTGCTTGTAAATGGTAAAGTTTTAAATTTAAAACACCAAGCAATTAGTATAAATTTTGGTCTTTATCAAAATAATTGATGAAATTTTGTAAGCTACTTTCTTATCTTCGGGTTAGCGGTATGACGAGGTATAGGAAAATTCCCGAAACCAAATAAAATTATGCTACCGCCATGCAACCTTAGCCAAAGCCCTTGCATCTAGTTACCGAATACTCCTTAAAAGGCCATGAAAATTTTACAACTATTCCAGTCCGAAGACCAATTGGTGCGAGCCTGCCAACAGGGCGACGCCAAGGCTCAACGGCGGATTTACGAAAAATATTCGGCCAAAATGTTAGGCATTTGTTATCGGTATTTGCACGATGATTTTGAGGCCGAGGAAGCCATGATAGAGGGTTTTATTAAGGTTTTTAGCAAAATAGAGAGTTTTAAATTAGAAGGAAGTTTTGAAGGTTGGATTCGTAGAATTATGGTAAACGAGGCCCTGATGGCCATTAGAAGTAAAAAACAGATGGGCTGGCAAAGTAATTACGAAGAGATTTTGTATGAACCAAGCCCCGAAATGCCAGCCACAAACTTAGAAAACCAAGACTTATTAAATTTGATAGAAAAATTACCTTTGGGATACAAAACCATTTTTAACCTTTATGCCATCGAGGGCTATGCCCATGCCGAAATTGCCGAAAAACTAGGCATTACCGAAAGTACCTCAAAGTCGCAATTGTCGAGGGCGAGAGAATTGTTAAGAAAAAACATTGAGCTTGTTGAAACAGGCGTTTAAATTGGTTTAGATTTTTAGAAAATTCAAAAACATGAAAGATTCATCATTTGACAAACATTTTGCCGAAGGCCTCAAAAACCTCGAACGAAAGCCTAGGCCACAAGCCTGGGAGGCCATAGAAAACCGACTGACTCCACCCAAAAAGAAAGCCATCGCTTGGCCTTGGTATGCCGTGGCGGCCAGTGTGGCGGTGGTGCTGATTGGCGGTTATGGATATATGCAATCGGTTGAAAATCAGTCTATTGAATTGGCAAACGATAAAATAAAAACTGGGTCAGTAGAGGTTTTGAAGCCAATAAAACAAATTAAAGAACAAAATAAACCGATTATCTCATTACCCGTAGAACAGCAAGTGGCCGATAGAAAGATAGTTTTACCAACCAAAAATTATCTTCTGAATGATGGACTGGCCAAAGAAAAACCTAAAGAAATAGTACCTGTTCCACAACAAAATCAGGCCATACTTCAGGAAGTTTTGCAACCCCAAAACAGCATTGCCAAACAAGAAAGCACATTGCCCCAAAGCCAACAAAACGTAAATATAGTTGAGATAAACCAAGCAAATGTGGCTAAAACGAATATCCAAAAGCAAGATAACGTGCTGATAGTGAACGTAAAAGAGCTACAAGAAGAAAATACATTGGCTCAAAATACTCAAACCACAAGCCTAATATCGGATATGCCCACAAAAAAGACTTTTAAGTTGGGTAAATTTTTGAAGGAATTGAACAAAGCCAGAAGAGGAGACGCCGCCAATTGGGAAGAAGCGGGGCTAAAACCAGATAATATTTTGGCCAAAGCCGACGAAAAAATAGAACTAGGAAAAGAAAAAGTAAACGAAACATACCAAAACGTAAAGCAAAAATTAACCCTTAAATAATCGAAAGCCATGAAAAAACTATTTATCCTCGCCCTAATGTTTGTTGGCAGTATGGCCACAAAAGCCAATACCACAAGCGAAAAACCAGATTCTGTTATCGTAAATTTTGGAGATAAAACCCGAATTGTGATTTACGGCGACAAAAAAGAAGACATCAAAAAACTATTGAAATACGATGTAAACAAAGTGTTGAGAGATTTGAGTATCAAGCTAGATACTACCCAAAGTAACAGAATAACCATCAATGGTTATGAACCACAAAAAAATACGGAACAAATTGCGAACGTAAAATTGGGCGATGCCGACTATAAGGTAATTGTAGAAAACGGGAAATTAATTCTTGAAAAACGCCACAAGGACAGTGCAGGCGAAAGCATTACCCGAACAGAAATAGGCAATGCAACGATTGAAAAAGATACTACCAAGAATGGTAAAAACGGGAATAACTCACACGTGAATATCTCTTTTGGTAAAAACAAAAAAGGGAAGGAATGGTATGCCGACAAAAAAGAAAACTTTGTGCTGTCCTTGGGCTTAAATGCTTATGGTGTGGACTACACTCCATCATCGGCTTATAAAACAGACGAATACGACCTTCGGCCTTTGGGTTCTCGGTTTGTATCTTTAGGTTTTTATAGAAAAGCCACCATAGCCAAGGGCGAAAGCGTGGCCTTGCGGATTAAGAGTGGCTTTGAGTTTAGCTGGTACAACCTCATGTTCGAGGGCAATAACGTTGTTCAGAACGTTACCCCTGTTACTTTTCCTAATGCCAAAGAAACCCTTAGCAAAACCAAACTCACGGTTTGTTACATCAATGTACCTTTGATGCTAATGACCAGCTTTAAAAACAGTGCCATTACACACATCGGGGCTGGAGGTTATGCAGGCTATCGCCTTGATAGCCACACCAAAACCAAAACCGAAAACGGCGGCAACAAAGACCACGTAAACGGTCGCTTTGGCCTCAATCAGTTTAGATATGGCCTGATGGCGGAGATAGGTTTTAGGAAATCGGTTGATATTTTTGGCCAATACGATATGAACAAATTGTTTGAAACCGCCAAAGGCCCTAACGTACAAATGATTAGTTTTGGGGTAAGGTTTCATTGATGAAAAATTGCATAACGAAGCTGTTTAAACTTATTTCTTTGAGTTAAAATTGGCTCTTTTTCAACTAGACATCAGCTTTTTTATCAACCGTAGCGATGCTACGCTTTCAAAAAAACCTTCGTTTAGCTAAAAAATAACCTAATTTTACCCTAAAATTAAAAGTTTAAACAGCTTCAACAAAAAAACGCTAGGGCATAACCCTAGCGTTTTTTTTGTTGTAATGCTCCTAGCTTTCCAAAAATGTAGATTCCAGCGATTCTCATACAATTAAGCCTCCTTATGCTTATCTTTGGCATACTATTCTAAATGTAATATTTATGAAATTTTTCTATCCTCTTTTCGTTGCCTGTTTGATGGGCAGCACTGCTTTTGGCCAACAAATTATACACAAAGACCCCAGTATCGAAAGCCTAGTTGCCCAAATATCAAGCGATAGCCTCAAAGCTACAATTCAAAAATTAGTAAGTTTTGGCACGAGGGCAACGTTAAGCACAACGACCGACCCTAAAAAAGGTATCGGTGCTGCCCGAAATTGGGTTTTGGGGAGGTTTCAAACATTTGCCCAACAGTCGGAAGGACGAATGACCGCCAGCATAGAAAACTGGATGTTAAAACCCGACGGCAAGCGAGTAAACAAAGAACACGAAATTGGCAATGTTATGGCTACGCTCAAAGGCACAGACCCTGCTGATGACCGCATCTTTTTGGTTTCTGGCCACATTGATAGCCGTAATACCAACGTAATGGACGGCGACAAAGACGCCCCAGGGGCCAACGACGATGGTTCGGGTACGGCGGCGGTTATAGAATTAGCAAGGGTAATGGCTAAATCTAAGTTTGGCCCAACGGTAATATTTTTGGTGGTAAGTGGCGAAGAACAGGGGCTTTTGGGGGCCGAATACCTCGCCCAAAAAGCCTTTGACCAACACTGGAACATTGAGGCTATCTTGAACAATGATATTTGCGGCTCGAACAATAGCAACGAAACCAACATTATAGACAACACCAAAGTACGAATTTTTAGTGAAGGATTACCCATTTTTGATATTGAAAAACGTGCCGAAAGCATTAGAAATCTTGGTCAAGAAAACGACGGGAAAGCCAGACAATTGGCACGATATGCCAAGGAAATTGGCGAGCGGTATGTAGAAAACCTAGAGGTTGTGATGGTGTATAGGAACGATAGGTTTTTACGAGGCGGCGACCATACTCCATTTGTTAAAAAAGGTTTCCCAGCAGTAAGAATTACCGAAATGAACGAAAACTACGAACATCAACATCAGGACGTTCGTAATCAAGACAATATAAAATATGGCGACCTTCCCGAATTTATGGATTTTGAATACCTACGCAAAAACACAGCCCTTAATTGTGCCACGCTTGCCAATTTGGCCAAAGCTCCAGCCACGCCCCAAAACGTAACCATCGACACCAAACGCCTGACCAACTCAACGACTTTGTTTTGGCAAAAACCAAAAACAGGCATCGTAAAAGGCTATTACGTGTTGATGAGAGAGACCTACCAACCTTTTTGGCAAAAAAAGATTTTTACCACCAAAAACGGAATAGTTTTACCCTATTCAAAAGACCATTATTTCTTTGCCGTTCAGGCCATTAGCGAAGACGGAAACGAAAGCCTGCCCATTATTCCAAAAGTAGGAATGTGAGAAAGTTAAGGGATTTTCAGTTAGAAATTTTTAATTACGAATTGTAAATCCTTGATTAGTAGTAGTTTAATTTTAGGAAAACAAAAAGGCATGATTTATGCGGTACAGGTTCTGTAAATCCTAAAATCCAATAATCCTGATTTAGACAGTTTTTTTAAGCAATCAACCAAACCATGAACATAGAGTCATTATTTTCAAAAATTGAAGAATACAAACGCAAGTTTTATCTCAATCAATTGCTCAAAGGCGTTATTTTTTCGTTGGCCGTTTTGCTTTCGGCCTATTTGCTGTTCAATACGCTCGAATACTTTGGCCGTTTTGGCACAACCCCACGAGCCATACTTTTCTTTACATTTTTGGGGGCTTTGTTGGCCACTTTGGCCTTTTGGGTAATTCGCCCTGCCGTTTATTTGTATGGCAATCAAAAACCATTGAGTAACAACGAAGCTGCCGAACAAATTGGTCGATTTTTTCCTGAAATTGGCGATAAATTGCTCAATACCTTACAGTTAGCCAAATTGAGTAATTCTCAAAACGAGCTAATTTTGGCCTCTATCAATCAAAAATCTCAACAACTGGGCGTAGTGCGTTTTGCCGATGCCATCAACCTAGACAACAACCGTCAGTACCTCAAATATGCCCTCATTCCCTTTGCTTTTATTGTAAGTGTACTGATTATCAAGCCTAAGTTTTTTGCCGATAGTTCAACCCGCATTGTTAATTTTAGGAACGAATACGCCGAGGAAGCTCCCTTTTCGTTTTTGCTTCAAAACAAAGATTTGAAAGCCTTTCGCAATGAAGATTTTACAGTAAGTTTGGCTTTACAGGGCAACACCATACCCGAATCGGTTTATTTGGTACATAACGACCGTAAGTTAAAAATGGAATCTGCCGACCAAAAAAACTATACTTATACCTTCCGAAAAGTTCAAAAAGAGTTTGAGTTTAAGTTCGAGGCGGCGGGATTTAAGTCCGAAAACTTTGAAGTAGAAATCGTGAATAGGCCAACCCTCGTAGCTTTTGAGGTAACGGCCAATTATCCTGCTTATCTCAACAAACCCAACGAACAATTTAACAACGTTGGCAACCTCACCGTACCCGAAGGCACAACGCTTTCTTGGGATTTTAATGTGAGTTATGCCGACTCCGTTTTGATTAAATTTGAAGGCGATAAAGCACATTTGGCCAGCAAATCAATCATCACAGGCACTTACAGCCACAGCCAAAGAGCCAAAACCTCTAGTAATTATCAGGTAATGCTCCAAAACAAATTTAGTGCCAACAAAGAGGGCATTAGTTATTATCTCAACGTAATTCCTGATAAATATCCAAGCATTTCGCTCGAACAATACAAAGATTCTACTCTATACAATTACTTGGTTTTGGGGGGTAATCTTGGCGATGACTACGGGATTTCGGCCTTGAAAGTCAATTATAAAGTAATTAGAGAAGGCCAACCCGCTCCATCGGCTTATCGTAACATTGGCTTGCCCGTTAGCCAAAATCAGGCCATTCAAAGTTTTTATTATCAATGGCAAACCGACACCCTACGCCTACAACCAGGCGATAAAATAGAATATTATGTGCAGGTTTGGGACAATGACGGCGTAAATGGGCCAAAATCAGCCCAAACTAATATTCAAAATTATGCCATTCCAAGCAAACAAGCCATTGAGAAAGAGATTGACAACGCCATCGAAAAAACGGATACTGCCCTTGACAAAGCCCTCGAAAAAACCAAAAAGCTAAGAGAAGAATTAGCCGCTCTTGAAAACCGCCTTCGCAACAAAAAAGAGATGGATTTTCAAGACAAAAAACAAGCCGAAGACCTCCTCAAAAAACGCCAAGAGTTGATGCAGGAGATTCAGCAATTGCAACAACAAAACCAAGCAACCAACGAAAAACAGCAACGTTTTGACGAACAAAAACCTGAAATGAGTAAAAAAATGCAAGAATTGCAAAAACTCATGAACGAATTGCTCGACCCAGAAACCAACAAATTTTATGAAGAATTGAAAAAATTGCTTGACCAAAATCAAGATGAAAAAATGTTGGAACAGTTGGACAAACTGAAAAACAAAGAAAAAAACATGGAAAAAGAATTGGAACGAATGAAAGACCTTTTCAAGAAACTCCAACTCGAAGCCAAGCTAGATAAACAAATTGAAGACCTCAAAAAAATAGCCGACAAACAAGACAAACTAGCCGACAAAACCGAAAAAGAGGCCGACAAAAAAGACCTAAAAGACAAGGAAAATAAAGACGACAAAAACAAAGACGGAAAAGATAAAAAAGAAGAAGAAAAGAAAGATTCGACCAAAACAAAAGACGGAGAGAAGAAGGACGGAGATAAAAAAGAGGGAGACAAAAAGGACGGAGAAAAGAAAGATGAAGATAAAAAAGACGGAGAAAAGAAAGATGGGGAGAAAAAAGATGGCGTTCAGAAAGAACAACAGGGCTTGAAAAAAGAATTTAACGAAATAAAAAAAGACCTCAAGGAAATAGAGAAAGAGAGCAAAGAAATGAAAAACTCGGACCCGATGGATACCGACAAAGAGCAGCAAGAGGAGATTTCTAAAGACCAAGAGGACTCGGAAGAAGAAATGGAAAAAGGCGAAAAAGAAAAATCGGCAAAATCGCAACGTAATGCAGCGAAGTCGATGCGGAAATTAGCCTCGAAATTGGCCGAAAAAAAGAAAAAAGGCGAGATGAAACAACAACAAGAAAACATGGACCACCTCCGTGATATTCTCGAAAATCTCGTACACGTATCCTACGACCAAGAACGATTGATGAAAGAATTTAGGACAGTGAACCTCACTGACCCACGGTTTGTGAAGTTATCCCAAGAACAACTCAAACTCCAAGACGACGCCAAAATCATAGAAGATAGCCTTTATGCCCTCTCTAAGCGAGTTTTGCAATTGGAATCGTTTGTAACCCGTGAGCTTAGTGGCATGAAACGCAACATGGACGAATCTGTGAAGTTTATTAAAGAACGCCGCCTAGGCCCTGCCACCAGCAAACAACAATTTGCCATGACGAGCGTAAATAATTTAGCCTTGATGCTCTCGGACGTATTGAAACAAATGCAACAACAAATGCAAGCCATGACGGCCCCAGGCTCGGGCAAAGGCCAAAAAGGGAATATGCCCATGCCTAGTCCAGGCAAAAAACAGTCGGATCTTAACGAAGAAATGGAAAGCCAAAGCAAAGGCGGCAAAACTGGCCGAAGCCAAAGCGAAAGCCTAGCCAAAATGGCCGCCCAACAAGCCGCCATCAGAAAGATGATTCAAGACGCCATGGAAAAACTAAAAGGAACAGAAAAGGGCAAGGAATTGGGCGGAACTTTGGGCGATTTAATACAAAAAATGGAAGAAACCGAAGAAGATTTGGTAAACAAACGCCTTACCCAAAACACCATCAACCGCAACAAACAGATTGTTACGAGGCTACTAGAATCGGAAAAAGCCATGCAAGAACAAGAAGAAGAACAAAAACGAAAGTCGGAAACGGCTCGCCAACAATATACCAAGCAAGTACCCCCAGCGTTTCAGCAGTTTGTAAAAGATAAACAAAAACAAACCGAACTGTTACGAACCGTACCGCCTTCGTTATCACCGTTTTATAAACGAGAAGTTGATAAATATTTTAAGAAAATTTAGGTAACGTACTTTTTTAAAACAAAAAACAGTTGGTTTAAATTTACTCAACTGTTTTTTTGTGGTATGTTTTCCAGATTATTTTTCTCAATCAAATCAATTTATAATTCCGATATTCGCCAATGCGGCGGCCTGTGAGGCGTTCAAAAAACAGTTTGAATTTGTTTTTGAAAGAAAGATTTTTTTGGCGAATGTCAAAATCAAAAATCCAGTTCATTTGTGCAATACGTTGAGCCATCACGGCAGGGTGTGTGCCTTCAAACAACACCAGCGAATCTACTTGTGTGTTATCAAAAGTTTCGGCTTCGGCTCTGATAATCTCCATTTCGTCATCATCATACCAAAACTGCTGAAATTCTTTTACTTTTTTCTTGATACTTTCAGGCGTTTTTACCCAGCCATAATGATACACCTCGGCATCTATTAGCCTGACGTTCAGCTTTTTATTATCAATAGTCCTAAAGCCCTGTGCATCTCTATACGACGCCACACGGCCTGTGTGCCTTACTATCCTAATCTCTCGCCTATACCATCGAGCCGAGTCGCCAACGTATCGATAGGAACCATAAAAATGCTTATACTTTAACAAAAGGCCCTCCACGGCATCATCGTTCAGATAGACTTGCATGGCCTTGGCAATTGCGGGCAAATATCGCTCATGTACCACTTCGTCGGCTTGGATATAAAACGCCCAGTCGGTATCGTCCGAAATCGCAGCGAGGGCTTTGTTGGTTTCTATGGCCAGTACTTGGCCGCCTTCTCTTAGGGAATCGTCCCAAATGGTTTCAATAATTTTTATTTTAGGCGAATCTATCCCCTCAATCAAAGCCAAGGTATCGTCGTCGGACTGTCCAACGGCCACTATCATTTCATCGCAAAGCGGCAGGATAGACATAATGGCCTCTACAACTGGATAATCGTATTTGAGGGCATTGCGAACAAACGTAAAACCACTGATTTTCATGGAAGTAATAAAGAAATGATGAAAGATATTTTGTTAATAATCTGATTATCAATATATTAAAAATAAAAATTTCGTGGTTGGTGGCTCACCAAACACCTTTGCAAAAGCAATATGCCGAGACAAATTTGAGTGCTATTCTTTCTTTTATAAATTAGTCTAGTACTCAGCTTTTGAGTAAGCAAAGTTACTAAAACATTTGCCGCAATCTAAAATCAAGAACTTCGTTGCGATTTACCTCAAATAACAAATTCTAAATCTTGGCTACTTAAAAGCCCATGAACTAAACAAAGGTTTTTGCTTACAAGATTATCCCAATAGTAAATTGTATTCATTGAATATTATTTATATTATTTCTAAATAGTATTTGGAATAAATCCAAATAAGATATACTTTCGTATGTTTATTTATAACAAATATAAATAACAATGAAAAATCTACTTACTATTCTTTTTGCTTTTTTATCAATTACCACTAGCGTTTTGCCCAAAAAGGGGTCATCAAAGGTAAAATCGTAAATCAAAACGGCGAGGCCCTCCAGTTTGTGAATATCTCCCTCAAAAACACTAAGCAAGGTTCGGTTTCTAACGAAGACGGCGAGTTTGTAATCAAAAATGTCAAAACGGGTAGCCAAGTACTTGTGGCTCAATTTGTAGGATTAAAAATCTTTGAAAAACAAATAGAAATATCTGATAATCAAATACTTGTGCTAGGTATTCAGATGCAAGAAATCACAAACCAGCTTTTAGAAGTACAAATTTTAGGCCAACAATCGGCCAACGAAAAAACCGTTACCATTGGCAAAGTGGCCATAAAACCGATGGACTTGCCACAGGCCGTAGCCACCATAGACCGTGTGGTACTGGACCGCCAACAAGTTTTGAGAATGAGCGATGCCCTAATGAACGCCAACGGCATTTATGTAATGGGCAATACAGGAGGCTATCAAGAAGAAATCGCAGGGCGGGGTTTTGCCTTTGGCAGTGCCAATACGTTCAAAAACGGGGCTAGGTATTTTAATGGTGCTTTGCCCGAAATGTCGTCTGTCGAAAAAATAGAAATAATGAAGGGCAGTTCGGCCACTTTGTTTGGTAATGTGGCCGCTGGGGGTATTCTGAACTTGGTTACCAAAAAACCAAAATTTGAAACGGGCGGAGCCGTAACGATGCGGGTTGGGAGTTTTGAATTTTATAAACCCACCTTAGACCTTTATGGTGCTGTTTTGAAGAGTAAAAAACTGGCTTATCGTATCAACGGTACGTACGAAAAGGGCAATAGTTTTAGAGAATCCGTACAGTCAGAGCGTATTTATGTTAATCCGTCGTTGCTTTATAAAATAAATAACAAAACCGAATTATTGCTAGAAGGCGACTATATGCAAGACCGCCGTTCGGCCGATTTTGGTACAGGGGCAGTGAATTATACCATCGCCGATGTGCCTAGGGAACGTATGATTGGCGTGGCCTGGTCGTATTATGACATTGCTCAAAAATCGGCAAATCTTACCCTAAACCACCAATTTAATCAATCTTGGAAAATAACCGCCACAGCCGCCTATCGTAATTTTCAGAACGATTTGTTCGCTAATCTTAGGCCAAATAGTACCAACCTTATCGCCACCAACGGCAAGTGGATTAGGGGTTTGCAACGCAGCGAAGTAAAAGAAAACTACGCCATGGGGCAGCTAGATTTAACGGGGCAATTCAAAACCAATACGATTACGCATACGCTTTTGGCTGGTACTGATTTTGACCAATACAACACTCAAACCACTGCCTATCAAGCCCTTACAAAATACGATTCTACTAATATTTATCAGCCCAATTTATTCAAATCAAGAACTGATATTCCAAGTTTGAAGGTAAATACCATCACTACCGCCCCCATCAATAGGTTGGGTATTTATGTGCAAGATTTGATTAGTTTTTCTGAAAAGTTAAAGTTTTTGGCGGGCTTGCGGTATAGCTACCAACAAACTACGAGTAACGTTTTGACACTCTCTACCAACAAAAGTGTTGAAACCACCACCTTTGATGGTGCTTTTACACCCCGTTTTGGCTTGGTTTATCAGCCAAGTGTTGCCATGTCTATTTTTGGGAGTTATGCCAACTCGTTTGCTATCAACACAGGCATAGACATCACAGGCAATGCCCTACCGCCTTCGTTTATCAATCAGTTTGAGGTAGGCATCAAAAACGAATTGTTTAAGGGCTTGGTATCGGCCAATATCACGGCCTATCAGATTGTTAATAGCAACTTAGCACAAACCAGCTTGGCCAACGGCAACACCAATAGTAATATCAGAGAATTGGCGGGCGAGGTAACGAGCCAAGGACTGGAGGTTGATATAAAAAGCAAGCCATTTTTGGGTTTTTCGTTAATGGCGGGATATAGCTACAACGAAACCAAATATACCAAAAGTAATATTTTTATAGAGGGTAGTTTGCTAAGATATAATCCAAACCACACCGCCAATACGAGTATTTATTATACTTTTTCGGACACAAAACTCAAAGGCTTGAACCTTGGGCTAACGGCCTTATATTTTGGGGAAAGAATGGCGGGGCGTTCAACGAGGCTAACCGTTAATAACGATGTTTTTAAGTTGATTCCTGTAAATGCTTACACTCAAATAGACGCTAGTGTGGGCTATAATTTCACGAAGGTTTTTATTAGGGCCAAGGTTTCTAACCTTCTCAACGAACTAAGCTACAATATCCACGACGACAACTCTGTAAATCCCATTGCCCCACGCATGGCCTCTGTAACGTTAGGGTTTAGGTGGTAATTGCTATTGATTCAAAACAAAATTGCCTCGTTGTTGCTTTATAGTAGTATGCCCAAACGTACCTCCATAAACGATGTTCAAAAAATAGAAGATTTGAACGACCTAGACCGTATCGTGATTGATAAACGAAACGGCAAAAGAGCCGATGCTAAAAAAAATAGGCGAAACCGCCATTACGTAAAAGTGCTTATCAAATCACAGATTAATTAAAAACCCTAAGTAATTTAGGGTATTGGCCGTGACATAATTCTCGGCCTCAAAATAAAATGCCCAATTACGGAATAAAAATAAGCGACCTTCTGTGTAACTTGCGATATGCAAGAATCCCACGACCATAGCCCCGAAATTACCTACTTTGCAGATGTAATCTTGCCAGTACCCATACCCAAACTTTTTACTTACAGAGTTCCCCGTGAGTTTGTGGGCGGCGTGCAGGTGGGGGTTCGGGTAATTGTGCAATTTGGCAAAAGCAAAGTACTTACGGCCGTAATTGCACGGGTTCATACCCACCCGCCCGAAAAATATCAAGCCAAATATATTCTTGATTTATTGGACGACTATCCCCTCGTAACGCCCCAACAACTAGAGCTTTTTCATTGGATATCAGGCTATTATCTTTGTTGCATTGGCGAGGTGCTAAACATTGCCTTGCCCGCTGGGCTTAAAATATCGAGTTTATCGAAGGTTCAGATAAACCCCGATTTCGACCAAAAAGAGTTGCTTTCTGACCGAGAAAAAGAAATCTTAGAAGAAATAAACAAACACCAGTCGCTTACTTATGACGAATTGGCTCGCTTTGCCGAAGTCAAAAATGTGTATCATCTCATCAAATCTTTGGTACAAAAACGAGCCGTTATTGTTTTTGAAGAAGTAAAAGATAAATACAGCCCCAAGATTGTAAGGAAAATCAGGCTTTCGGCATTTTATGAAGATGCCCAAAATCTTAAAATACTCATCGCAGAACTCGATAAACCCAAAACCCAAAAGCAGTTAGACGTTTTGTTGGCTTATCTGAATGCCGTGCCTGTGTTGAGAAATATGGATACCAACCGAAAAGGCTTGGAAAAATCGGTATTGAATCAGAATCAAGAAATTTCGACAAGTTCGATGGATACCCTCTTGAAAAATGGGGTTTTCGAGATTTTTGATGTGGTAATGAGCCGTTTCCCAAGCGACGACGGAAAGCACCTCTTGGATTCGCCCACTTTGTCGTTGCCACAAACAAAGGCATACAACGAAATAATGGCCTTTTTTCAAGAAAAAGATACTGTTTTGTTGCATGGTATTACGGGTAGCGGAAAAACGGAGGTATATATCAAACTTATCGAACAAGCCCTAGGCAGCGGTTCGCAGGTGTTGTATCTCTTGCCCGAAATTGCCCTCACTACACAAATTGTAATCAGATTAAAAAAGATATTTGGCGATAAAGTGGGCATTTACCATTCCAAATTTTCGGATAACGAACGAGTAGAAGTTTGGAAAGGCGTACTGTCGGGCAAGTTTCAGTTTGTGGTGGGGGTACGGTCGTCTGTTTTTTTGCCTTTCAATAACCTAGGTTTGATTATTGTGGACGAAGAACACGAATCGTCTTATAAACAGTTCGACCCCGCCCCTCGTTATCACGCCCGAGATGCAGCTTTGGTAATTGCCCAAAAACAACAATGTAAAGTATTGCTTGGTTCGGCCACGCCCTCTGTCGAAAGCTACCATCACGCCAAGCAAGGCCGATATGGTTTGGTTAAACTCAAACAACGTTTTGGCGAAGGCCAATTGCCTGACATTGAGACCATTGATATTAAAATGGCCAAAAAACAAAAAGCCATGAAAGGCGATTTTGCCCAACAGTTGCTAGATGCCGTTGGCCTAAACCTTGAAACCAAAAATCAGACCTTATTTTTTCAGAACAGAAGGGGATATTCGCCCTATTTGCAATGCGAAGACTGCGATTGGATTGGCACTTGCCACCAATGCGACGTAAGCCTAACCTATCATCAATACGACCGAGAGGTGCGTTGCCATTATTGCGGGCATAAAGAAAACGTACCCAAAACCTGCCCTGCTTGCGGAGGAACGAAGGTTCGCACAAAGGGCTATGGTACCGAAAAAATAGAGGAAGAATTACAGTTGTTGTTTCCTAGTGCCAAAATTGCTCGCATAGACCTAGACACCACCCGTACCAAAACGGCTTTTCAGTCGATTGTGCAGGAAGTAGAAAGCGGTGCGATTGATATGATTGTGGGTACACAGATGGTTGCCAAGGGTTTAGATTTTGAAAAAATCAATCTCGTTTGTGTGTTTGATGCCGACCGCATGATACATTTTCCCGACTTTAGGGCAAGCGAAAGGGCTTTTCAGCTCATTACCCAAGTGAGCGGACGGGCAGGTCGCAGGCAACAAACAGGTAAGGTGTTGATTCAGACCAATAATCCCGCCCAGCCATTGCTTCGTAAAATAATAGACGGAGATTATGAAGGTTTTTTTGAAGAAGAAATCATCGAACGCCAAACCTATCATTATCCTCCTTTTACAAGGCTTATCCGCTTGACTGTTAAACACATAGAACAGCCAAATGCTCAAAAAGCAGCCGAATTTTTAGCTAAAAATCTTAAAGAAAAACTAGGCGACTCCCGAGTACTTGGGCCCGAAAAACCCATCATCGAGCGTATCAGGAATATGTTTTTGGTAGAAGTTTTGCTAAAATTAGAACGAAACCTTAACCTTAAATTGGTAAAAGATTTTGTGGTACAACAAATTGAAGAAATTGCAACCAGCAAAGATTTCAAAGGCGTGGTAACGGTAATTGATGTGGATTGTGGGTAGCTTATAATCCCCAAAATTCATAAATATATACCTATAAATTAGCCCAAACTTATTATAAAACCAAAGAAGAAATTCTTGGTTTTATTTTATTTTTAAATCCCATATTTATATTTTTTAGATTTTATTAAAAATCTTGTTCTACGCAAGGGTCATGCTTCTTTTGGGGTATAATTTGTTGATTAATAGAATATTATATTTTTTGTTAAGTTTCATTAAAATTCAATGTTACGCCAATATTAAATTTTAATGAAATTGAATTATATTAAAACAATCCAATTAATTTTGTGATAACATTTGGTTAATATTCCTTTCAATTCTTACCCATTTTAACAAACCATCTTTCTTATGAAAATTAGAATTTTACAATTATTATTGCTGTGTTTTATCAGCTTAAATTCCTTTGCTCAAATAACCACTTCGGCCATAAATGGCTTGGTTACAGACGAAAAAGGCGAGGCTTTGCCAGGTGCCAATGTTGTGGCCGTACACGTGCCTTCGGGTACAAAATACGGAGCAACAACTCGTGTTGATGGCCGTTATAATTTACCCAACGTGCGTATCGGTGGCCCCTATACGTTGGTTGCTACTTTTGTGGGTTATAAAAGTACTAGCCTAAGTGGTATCTCTTTGAGTTTGGGCCAGAAGTTTGTGCAAGACTTTAAGATGATTAACCAAAACTCTACCCTCCAAGAGGTAGTTATCAAGGCCGACCCCCTGATTAACAATCAACGTACGGGGGCTGCAAACAATATCTCTAGCGAGCAGCTAAGGTCGTTGCCAACCATCACAAGGTCGGCATCGGACTTTACTCGCCTTACCCCAATGGCTGGCGAAAACAACTCTTTTGGGGGTCGTAATGGCCAGTTTAATAGTTTTTCGCTTGATGGTGCTATTTTTAATAATCCATTTGGCCTTGATGCCGCCACGCCAGGAGGCCAAGCCGATGCCCAACCCGTGTCGCTTGATGCCATCGAGCAAATTCAAGTGGCCATTGCCCCCTACGACGTTACGCAAGCAGGTTTTACGGGAGCTTCGGTTAATGCCGTTACAAAATCAGGCACAAACGAGTTTCATGGAACGGCCTTTGGTTTGTTTCGTAACCAAAGTATGACTGGGAAAAAAGTTGATGGAACGTCTATTTTTGTGCCAGACCTTAGCCAATACCAGTATGGCGTGTCGGTGGGCGGGCCATTGATTAAAGACAAGTTGTTTTTCTTTGCCAACATGGAGCTAGACCGTCGGTCCGACCTTGGGTCATCGTTTTTGGCCTCTCGTGGCACGGCTGGCTCTAATATTTCTAGGGTTTTGGCCTCTGACCTTGATTTGGTATCTTCTACCTTAAAATCTAAATACGGCTATGAATCAGGTGCTTACGAAAACTATACCCACAAAACCAATAGTACTAAAGCAATCGTAAAACTCGACTGGAACATCAATGCTGTTCATAAATTATCGTTTACGTACAGTACCCTTGATGCTTTCAAACAAAAGCCAGGCCACCCTTCTGCGATTGGGCGTAGGGGGCCAGATTTCTTGACTTTGCAGTTTTTTAATGCTGGTTATCAGATTAATAATAAGCTCAATACTTATTTGATGGAATTAAAATCTAATTTTTCGAGTACAATTTCTAATAAATTACAGTTTGGATATTCGGCCTTTAGAGACACCAGAGATGCTTTCAGTACACCCTTTCCTACGCTTAATATCAATAAAGACGGTGTGAGGTATATCATTGCTGGCCACGAGCCGTTTTCAATCAATAACAAACTCAATCAAGACGTTTTACAGTTGAATGACAACCTAACCATCTATTCGGGCAAGCATACCGTTACTTTGGGTGGCTCGTTCGAGAAATTTATGTTCGATAATTCCTTTAATCTAGGTGCATATAGTGGCGTTTTTGGGCCTGAGTTTAGTTCAGTAGCTGATTTTACGAGTTATGTAAACGCTGGTAAACTAGACCAAGCCGTGAAAGACGCCGCCGCTAGTTATAAATCGAACAACGAAAAAGGAACTTGGGCTTTGGCCGAAACCAACGTAGGGCAACTGGCTTTTTATATCCAAGACGAAATTGCGGTTACGCCAAAACTAACCCTAACGGCGGGTATCAGAATGGACAAGCCGATGTATTTTGATACCCAAACCAAAATAGAAGAAAGTATCGCCCGCAACTGTTGCTATGCCCCAGCCGTAGAATATTACAAGCCAGACGGCACAGCCACCAAGCTAGATTCAAAGGTTTTGCCCTCGGCAACGCCTTTGTTTTCGCCAAGAGTAGGTTTTAATTATGATGCCAATGGCGACAAAACCATGCAAGTACGTGGAGGGTCAGGTTTGTTTACGGGCCGCTTTCCGTTTGTGTGGGTTGGTAACCAAGTGGCCAATCCAAATGTGTATTTTTACTGTGTAACCGACCCCGACTTTAAGTTTCCACAAGTTTGGAGAACCAACTTGGGCTTTGATAAGCGTTTGGCTAATGGCTGGTTATTAACCACCGACCTTATCTATACCAAAGACATCAACGCCATGATGGTACGCAACTATGGCCTCAAAAAACCAACAGGAACGTTACAGGGTGGTGGCGATACCCGCCCCATATATACAGCGGGCAATGTTGGTAACACGGCCTATGTATTTACAAATACAGACCTAGGAAGGTCGTTGAACTGGACGGTTCAGGCACAAAAAACGTGGGCAAACGGTTTGTATATGAACTTGGGGTATAATTATCTCAACTCAATGGACGCTGCCTCTATCCAAGCCGAGATTTCGTCTGATGCCTTCGACCGCAACCCTGGCAACCCTGCCAATACCAATACGCCCGTGTTGGCACCTTCGGCCTTTGGTAACAATCACCGTTTTGTGGGTTCGGCTTCAAAGAAATTTACCTATCCAAGTGGCAAAATGGCAACTACCGTTTCGGTATTTACACAATATGTTTCGGGAGCAAGGTATAGCTTTACGTATTCGGGCGACATCAATAACGATGGCTCTGGCCTAAACGATTTGATGTTTATACCAACTGATGCTCAAATAGACGCCATGAAGTTTACAGGTACAGCCGCCGACATTGCCCAGCAACGTGCCGCATTTAAAAGTTATGTGGCTGGCAACGATTATTTGAGTGCTAATCGTGGTAAAATTGCCGAAAAATACGATGCCATCTTGCCGTGGTATTCTAATTGGGACATTGCCGTACAGCACGATTTTTTGATGCCAAACAAAAACAAAGTACAGTTGAGTTTGAATATCCTTAATGCTGCCAACCTAATTAGCAGTAGCTGGGGTGTGAGACAAATTGTAGGTGTTACCAACCTTGCCCAGCCTTTGGGCGTAAGCGTGGCCAATGGAGTACCTACTTATAGTTTTGATACGGCCCAAAAGTCGGCTACCTTCAACGACAACGGCTTGGTGTCTCGCTGGCAAGCACAATTGGGCTTGAGATATATTTTCTAAAATAAACCCTTTGGTTTAATTCACAAGGCACTCATTTCAATCAGAGATGAGTGCCTTGTTTTTTTAGGTAAGTACTTGGGTAAAGTTAGTTCCCTGATTACTAGGTAATTGTATAAAATGTACAGCAATTCTCCCGAATTGCGGGGATTGCAATTCGGGAGAATTGCTGTACACCTATATTTCCACATCATTCATTGAAAGCCCTTCTCATTTGGAGAAAGGTTGAGATGAAGCGAAAATGAAAATTGTCCAGTATTCAAGTTAGCTACACTATTAATGTCGTAATTATTTGTGCATCAATCCTATAGCTTACGGCTTATGGTTACTTATTTATACTTGTTCGCTACCAAAAAGCTCATTTTATTTTAGGAAAAAGTAGAGTAATCGTAAGAAATAGATAACAATAACAGCTATGCCAAGTATTCCCAAAACAACCCAATAGTATTGTAAACTTAATTTTTTTGTAATATTCATGGCATGACTTAGGATAATCTATTCATTAACAATGATTTATGGGCTGAGCCATGCCATGAATTAATATGTTCATACACTTATTTTACTTTTCTCGCTTTCGGCTTTTCTTCAATGCCCAAACTCGTGATGATAGGGTTCAAAACCCTTTTCGTGATTTGTACCCTAAACATCTTTGCCCCTTCAAAATCATAATCAATTCCAAACTTTCCTTTTTCTAGCATACTCCTATACACCGCAGTATAATTTACCCTTTTGGTTTCCCAGCCGTTCGTCCCCAAATGTAACATCAGCGTTTCGATGGTTTTGCTTAGGTTAGAAAAAAACACTGTAAAAGGTTCTTTTTGACGAATTTCATTGAGTGTCCCAATACTGATGATGCTCAATTCGTAAATGGCTTGCTGTTTCATGTTGAAAATAATTGGTATTTCCTAATTTCAAAACCCCTCAAAACAATGGGAGTTTGTTCTATTTAGCAAAACTACGAGATTAATTTTCAAATACAATTAATTCACTATTTAAGCCTTCTTTTATTGATAAGTGCTTAAACAAAATTAGTTTGCACTATTAATGTCGCAATTATTTACATATCTAGCTTATGGCTTACGGCTTATTGCTTACAGCCATTACCAGTTTTAATACACAATCTGAAATCTCAAAAAACTAATAAGAGAATATCGCCAACTTCCTAATTTAAAAACCCCTCAATTCACCTCAATTTTATTCGTTTTTGAAAAACTTTGAGACTAATTTTCATCACAATTTATGTACTATTTCAGTCTTCTTTTTGTCGATGTCAGTTTGGCTTTTCAATCTGGAAAAACGATTAATGCAAATATTATTGCAAATTTCCTAATTTTTAATCACCTCAAAAGGAGTAGATTTGAGTCGATTTTGAAAAACTATGAGCTTAATTTTCAAATGAATAATATTGCTCAATTTCTATCATTTTAGGTCGGTTGATATTTTCCTAGAAATGCTGTAATGTATTTTTATGTTAAGTACTTGTTCATAATTAACTTAGATAACGACATTGATAAATCGTACTACTATGCGTGGCACGCCTGTTCTATTATGATAACAAGGCGTGCCACGCATAATTGAAAACAAAATAGCAATGTCGTTATCAAACTTATACTATTTTGAACGTAAGTGTAACACAACTCTCCGAATAGTAGTAACCGCAATTCAGAGAATTGCGTTACTCTTAAAACAACAATAATTTCTAAAAAAAGGCTATTTTGAGCCTTTGAAGGGCTATCTGAAAATAATTTCAACAAAAAAGAAAAACTACGAGACTATTTTTTAATTCCGAAACTATTATTACCCTAGTTTGGTTTATATATCAAGTTCCATAACAAAGCCCTTACTACAAATAGTGAGGGCTTTGTTGGTATTAGGGTGGTTTTTTAAAAGATTACCCTTTTTCTACACTTTCTTTGCCTTCAACCGCTCAATCTTCGTATTTTTGATTTTACAATCAAACCCCAAGAAATTATGCTTGCCAAAACCTTTGGAGCGGCCGTTTATGGCGTAAACGCAACCATGATAACGGTAGAAGTAACCGTAGGCCAAGGAAAAATGTTTTTTATGGTGGGCCTAGCCGACAGTGCCGTCAAAGAAAGCGAACAAAGGGTGGAAGCCGCCATCAAACACCTAGATTATTTTATGCCCCGCAACAAGGTGGTTGTAAACCTAGCCCCAGCCGACATCAGAAAAGAGGGTTCGGCCTATGACCTCCCCATCGCTCTGTGTATTTTGCAGTCGTCGGGGCAGGCTTCTTTCCCCGACCTCGAACAATACGTAATCATGGGCGAGCTTTCGCTCGATGGCAAACTGCGGCCCATCAAAGGCGTGTTGCCCATCGCCATCGAAGCTAGGGCTCAAAACCTCAAGGGCTTTATTTTGCCCAAAGACAACGCCCAAGAGGCTTCTATCGTAAATAACTTGAATGTTATTGGCGTGGATAACCTCCAAGATGCGATAGATTTTTTGAGAGGAGAAAAACACATCGAACCCACTGTTTCTGACACCCGAGAGATTTTTTATAGTAGCGTTGGCGAATACGAAGCCGACTTTGCACACGTTCAAGGCCAAGAAAATATTAAAAGAGCCATGGAAATTGCAGCGGCTGGGGGGCATAACGTTATTATGATTGGCCCGCCTGGGGCTGGTAAAACAATGCTTGCCAAACGTATTCCGTCTATTTTGCCACCACTAACGCTCCAAGAGTCTTTAGAAACTACCAAAATTCACTCGGTGGCTGGCAAACTTGGGGCCAAATCAACGTTGGTATCAAGGCGGCCCTATATTGCCCCACATCATTCTATTTCTGATGCCGCATTGGTGGGTGGGGGGAGTATTCCACAGCCTGGGGATATTTCGTTGGCACATAATGGGGTTTTGTTCTTGGACGAACTGCCCGAGTTTAAGCGAACCGTTTTGGAGGTAATGCGGCAGCCCCTCGAAGAACGAAGGGTGGTAATTTCGAGGGCAAAGTTGAGCGTTGAGTTTCCATCTAATTTTATGCTCATTGCCAGTATGAACCCCTGCCCCTGTGGCTATTATAATCACCCCGAAAAAGACTGTACTTGTCCGCCTGGCACGGTGCAAAAATATTTGAATAAAATTTCAGGACCACTTTTGGACAGAATAGACCTTCATGTAGAGGTTACCCCCGTGAGTTTTGACCAAATAACTTCTAACAGAAAAAACGAAACTTCGGCAGAAATACGAGAAAGGGTAGTGAAGGCAAGAGAAATGCAAACGATAAGATTCAAAAACGTTGAGGGTGTTTATTCCAACGCCATGATGTCGCCAGAGATGGTAAAGGTAGTTTGTGAAATAAACGAAGCAGGGAAAATGCTTTTGAAAAAAGCAATGGAAAAACTAGGGCTTTCGGCGAGAGCTTATGACCGAATCTTGAAAGTGAGCCGAACCATCGCCGACCTAGCTGGTACAGAAAGTATAGGCATAGAACACCTTGCCGAAGCCATTCAGTACCGAAGTTTGGACAGAGACAATTGGGTTTGATGTGGCAGAAATGATTTTTTGTCGCTTTTTGCTTATTTTTACAAAAAGTGTAACCCAATTACTTGTATTTCAAGCATATAGCTCAAAGTTGATTGCTAAAAGCAGTCTTCTAATTTTATAAAATGTCTCTGAATCTTGAAACTGATGCTCAACTAATTTTGCGAATTGTTCAAAGCGATACGCAAGCCTTTGAGTGTCTTTATAAACGATATTTTTCAAAATTATATGCTGCCGCTTTCAAACGCCTACAAAACAGTGACGTTTGTCAGGAAATTCTCCAAGATTTGTTTGTAAACCTCTGGGACCGCCGCCAAAAACTTAATATAGACCATGTAGAGGCTTATCTGTTTACTTCAATAAAATATTTGGTTATTGCCCAATACAAAAAAAATAGTCTTTTTGAGCAATACATTAACCAAGAAATACGTAACGACCAAAATACTAATTTCACAGAAGAACTGATGTCGTTTGATGAGCTAAACAACGAATACCAACAGGCTCTTTTGTTGTTGCCCGAGCGGTGCAGAATGGTTTTTGTTTTGAGTAGAAGTGGGCTTTCACAAAGAGAGATTTCTGAAAAACTAGATATTTCTGAAAAAACGGTAGAAAATCAGAAAACAAAAGCCTTCAAAATTCTACGAGAGGCTTTGAAGGCTTATTTATGAAAACAAGTATCTGATTTTTAAGTAAGTACGTGCTAATAAACAGTTTATATTATTCCAAATAATTTATAAAACCGTAAAGACACAAGAACGCAAATAATTTCCTCTGCCTCCTTGTGTCTTTGCGGTAAAAATAGTGCAAGACTACTTCATTAGATACAATTTTTCAGATAAAATTACCTGATTTTCTTCAACCACCAAGGTCAGATTTCTACCACAAGGCATGGCCCAATTGTCGGGTTCGTGGCCTACCGAAAAACCATAACAAACGGGATAGTCAAAATCCTGAACGTGTTCTTGGATAATTTCGTAGGGCGACTTGCCAAAGGGAACGGCATTGTCTTGGGTTTCAGAAAAATGCCCCACTATCAAACCCGCCAATTTGTCCAATTTCTTAGCTCGTTTTAGCTGCACCATAAACCTATCTATGGCATATAGATATTCTGAAACATCTTCCAAAAACAAGATTTTACCATCAGAATCCATCTCATCGTCCGAGCCTAACAAATGAGCCACCAAGCACAAATTTCCGCCTATTAAACGGCCTTTGGCTTGTCCTAATCTATTAAAACAGTGGGGAGTTATTTGATAATTTAGGGCCTCTCCAAACAAGCATTTGCGTAAACTTTCAAGCGAAAACTCCCCGCCAATTTGGGTAAACAACTTGGGCATTGTGGCGTGTAGGCTTTCAAAACCTAGTCTATGAAGCTGCCCATGTACGGCAGTTATGTCCGAAAACCCAATAATCCATTTGGGATTTTGGGCAAATTGTGAATAGTCCAATTGCCCTAAAATCCGAGAAGAGCCATAGCCTCCTCTGGCCGAAAAAATGGCTTTAATGTCTTGATTATCAAGCATTTTCTGAAAATCATCTCTTCTCAATTCGTCATTTCCAGCAAACTGATGATAGGCCGAATAAACCGATTCCCCCAATATTACGTTCAATCCCCATTGTTCCAAAACAGCAACGGCAGGTAAAATTTGGGTAATGTCTATCTTACAGGCCAAGCCCACAATGCCCACAATATCGCCTTTTTGTAAAGTGGCAGGTCTAATCATGGCCTATAAGTTCAATGCTTTTTTTAATTCGGTGGCCTCGGCAGGGTTCATTCTCCCAGCCAGTACCAACCTTAGCTGTCTTCGGCGTAATGCCCCTTCAAAAAGTTCTTTTTC
>JAYWHL010000291.1:0-3231 GCA_043777715.1 Cytophagaceae bacterium
AAACTTACTAAATCTCTACCAAACCTCACTAACAGCCCTCAAATAGATTCTTTTCCTATTTTATAAAACCTTAGTTTAATCAAACAAGTTATTAGTTTCATCGCCATTTTTACGCACATACTCAACATTGAGCCTAGTAACGTGGCGACAATTGCAAAAAAGCAAAAGGGTTTAAAACCAAAAAAAGCTCAATTGCTTGAGCTTTTAGTAGTCCGTACGGGAATCGAACCCGTGTTTCATCCGTGAAAGGGACGTGTCCTAACCCCTAGACGAACGGACCGTGTGTGGTTTGGGAATGCAAAGGTAGGAATTTATGAGGCTTTTGTCAATGATTTTACCTTAAAATTAATTTTATTTTCAAACAAAAAAGCTAACTTATTGATAATCAAAATGTTTTGACTCATATTTTTTTATAATTTCTTTCCGCCATTATTTTATTCCTATCCATTTTACCAAAAAAGGATACCGCAAGGTATCCTTTTTTGGTTTTTATTTGCCAAGCATTCTTTACAGGGCAGGGTCTGTTGGGGTACTCGTATTGTTTTGGCGTTCGTTTAATGGGTATGGATACCAGTTACGGTTGCGTTCGGCGGTGGCAGTTCCCGCCGCTGGGCGACCAAACCTGCGGCTGTCTTCTAGCCTCAAACCCGACATAAACAACTCAATACAACGGTTTTTATAAATTTCGGTTAGGACGGCCGTAGCGGTTTTGTCGCCAGTATAAGCTGGCAATGCCGCCCCAATACCCCAAACGTCTGTGGTTTTGGTCAAAACTTTGTTTAGTTCGGCAATGGCATCGTCTATCGTGCCTTTACGTGCCAAGGCTTCGGCTTTGATTAGCGTTATTTCGCCTGGCAAATACACAGGAATTTGGGCGGTATTGGCCGTAAAAAAACCCGTTCCTAGATTTTTGGCTGGTGCTGCCGTTTGGGTATAAAAACCCATGCGTTTGTCTCTAGCATCGGGTTTTATAGCATCAGGAAGCCCCAAAGCTATGCCCGTGGGTTCGGTTACGTTACGGTTTCCAAACGAACTAAAAAACACAGGGTTTTGAGTAACGTCGTCGTAAGCAAAGGCCGATTTTTTGGTTAAATCTACTTTGTTGGCAGCGGCCAAGGCTTTGTCGTTATCGCCCAACATCAGGCTGTATCTGGCTATCAATGCCTGAACAGTATTGGCCATATCCACACTATTGGCCACTCGGCTTGTAAAAGTACTGGTGGGTGCATTGGCCGCTAACACAGTAGCGGCATTTTCTAGGGTTTTGATGGCTTCTTTCAATACATCATCACGACTATCAAAAGTTATGTTTTCGCCCGTGCCAATGGGTGCTCTTTCCCAAAATTCGGCCAAAGTACCTAGTGCCAAGGCTCTAAAAATAGAGGCGTAAGCCACCAACCCACTTTTTACGCCAGCATCTTGCACATTATTAATGTTTTTAAGAATAATATCTGCATTAGATTTTGTGAGATGACACTGGGCCCAAAGCGAAGTTACAAAGGCATTGTTGCCCTGTACGTTCCCAGCCCCTTTTCCTAGTAAATCTAGGTCGGTATTTCCTGCATTTAGCACCAATAACTCCTTAGTAGTGAGTCCATTAGCTGAAATCATGGCATAAACCCCACCATTGGCCGAAAACCGATACTGAATCCCATTGGCTAGGGTTATCAAGCCGTTGGCATCGCTCACTACTTGGGTTTCGCTGGCAGCACTAGGGTTTAGGTATTCTTGTTGTTGGCAACTTGAGGCAAAAAGCAATAAGCCTAGACAGCCCACCAACCCACGAAGGGGGAGTTTACCGAGGGTTCTTGTTATATTTTTGATGTATTTTTTCATATTTTTTTAATGATTTTAGAAATAATTCTCCCTAAATACTTGTATTTGAAGCCCCTTTGGGGATTGGGGGCTTGACTTTCTAGAAACTAGCCGTTAGTTTCAATTGATAGCTACGTGGAATGGGTACGTTTCCAAAATCAACGCCTCTTAACAAATCCGAGTTTCCGCCCGCATTGGTTTCTGGGTCGTAGCCATCGTAATTATCCCAAGAAATAAGGTTACGGCCTGTCAAAGCAATATTGATATTTTTGATGCTTTTTGAAATCACAGGCAATTGATACGAAAGGCTTATTTCTCTTAGTTTCACAAACGAACCATCGTCTATCCGCCATTCTTGGGTGTTATAAATAGAATAAACATAGCCACGAGGCAACTCTCCTTTCAATTCTTTTTCGGCAAAATCACCAATACCTACACCCTGACGAGTACGGCGGTCGGCATTAAACACACTAAAACCCTGTACGGCATCTAGCAAAAATCTAAACCCTAAGCCTTTGTAGGTCATATTACTGATAAACGAACCCGTCCATTTTGGATTTGGGTCGCCAATAATTCCGTTTACGTTAGAGTTTACTTTTGGCTGACCGTCCACACCGTCTCTACTGGCTGTGTAGGTCAGTGGACTAGAGGCTACTTGCGTTCCTTTTTCGCTTTGAGGGAAGCCCTGTGGCGTTAAAAACAAACTACCGTCGGTATTTCTAGCAAAAAACGTTCCGTAAAACACCGAAGCTGGCTGGCCTTCTACCAAAAACGAAGGCGAACCCGCCGACGAACTTATCCCCACGAGTGGGCTACCCAATTTGGTGATTTTATTACGGTTTTGGCTATAAATAAAATTGACGTCCCACGAAAAATCTTTTGTTTTGATTGGAGCAATCCCCAAACTAACCTCAAAGCCCTTGTTTTCCATTTCGCCTACATTATTGATAATACTCGACCCTCCGCTGGTTGGGGCCAATACTCGGTTTACGACCAAGTCGGTAATTTGTTGGCTATAAACCGTTAGGCCAAGGTTAATTTTATTATTCCAAAACGTAAAGTCGGCACCTGCTTCGGTTTCGGTCATGCGTTCTGGCCGCACCGCTGGATTAGCCAATACCGAACTCGGCAAAATGGTGTTTCTACCCAAAAAGGCCACGGGTTGATATTGCCAAAAACGGTCGTAAGAACCAATGCCTGTTAAATTACCCGACTGCCCCCACGAAACACGTAGTTTCATCGAATTGATGGCGTTAGATAACTCGCTACCTTTCCAAAATTCTAGGTCAGATGGCACAAAACTTGCCGAAAACTTGGGATATACTTGGTTAGATTCTGAAGTTGAAAATTTTGAAGAACGGTCTCTACGTACTGCTCCTGTAATAAACGCAAGGTTTTTGTAACCCAAAGTGGCTT
>JAYWHL010000292.1:0-9005 GCA_043777715.1 Cytophagaceae bacterium
CATCACTTTTTGGCGATAGACTAAGGCGTTTTTATAATCGGTTAAACCAAAATATTGGTCGGCGAGGTCGTCGTGAAAACCCACCGAATACGGAAATGCCTTAATGCGATTTTTGTATTGTTCTAGCCCTTCTTGTTTGTTCCCTGCCTGAAAATACACCTTGGCCAAATCTTGCGAAACCTTACTATTAAAATTATTAGCCAAATATTTTGTAAGAATAGCCGTGGCGGCTTTGGGGTCTTTTCGTACCTCGCTTTCGATGATAAAGGCCAGGTTTATGGCCTCGGGCGAGTCAGGATAGGTTTTGTATAGATAGTCTGATGCTTTGAATACATCGTCAAACTTTTTTTGTTTGGCCAAAAGTCCTAGTTCCGTAAAATCGGTATATTGTGTTTGGCCATAAATACTTTTTATTTTGGCCAATAGGGGTTCGGCGGTGGTAAAATCTTCTTTTTCTATGGCTTCGTTAAAACTAATCTGCAAGCCCCACATCGACTCTGGGTCTTTGCTTCTGATGGTCTCTCGCTCTTTGGTTAGCTCGGTTTGGTTTTGTTCTCTCAAATAAGCCTCAATCAATACGCCACTCAAAAAAGTGCTTTCGGGGGCTAATTCCTTGGCTTTTTTCAAGAATTTTCGAGACTCATAAGCCTTGTCGTTACGTAAGTAGGTTTCGGCCAAGAGGATATAGTTTATCAAATCGTTTGGCTCTTGTTTTATTTTGTTTTCAAAATATTCTTCGGCAAAAAACGTCAAAGATTCACTTTCATAATCTGCCGCCTTGGCGTAGGGCTGTGGCTGTGATATAGATTTTAACCCTGCCAATGCCAAGCCTTGTTTGTCGGTGATTCTAATCAAAAAATTGGCTCTACTGGTCTCACTTTCAGCAATTTGAACCAAAATCCTGTTATATCCTTTGGCCAAACGGATGGTATTTACAAAGAGGTCTAGGTCGCAGTTGCGTTCGGTGGCTTGGTTGGTAACGAGTTTGTCGTTTACCCAAACCTTCATCGACCCCGAACACCCCGACCGCAAAATGGCCTCTTGGTCTGTATCGCTCTGTACGAACGTTTGGGCATACATTACGGAATTATCAATCACAAAAAAATGCGAAAAATCAAACCATTTATCGCTACGTTCGGCAGGCACATCAAACCACTTGACCTCTGCACCTACTTTGTTTTTAAAAGTGGCATTGGCTTGGGGCTTTGCCAATGCTCCAAAATCTTTATTAAAGCCACTTCCCGAAGTATTTTCAAAAGTACCCAAAACCTGCCAATGGTCTATGCTGCCTATCTTGGCGTATTCTGCGAGGGCTTCTTGGGTTTTGAACGAGTTTTCATAATGCCCACCCAAAGCCGACTGAAACATGGCTTTCATCGTGCCGTTTGCCCGTGGGTCTTTGGCTAGTTTTTGAATAAACTTAAACTGACTTTCTGTTTTTTTGCCGCCACTACCTCCCATGAAAGCCCCTGTACTCCATAGGGCATATAAATACGGGAAGGGGTCTTTTGATTGTTCATAAAATTTCTGAACATATTCGTTGGCTTTTGGGCTATTTTCATCTGCCCAAGCCATCATGGCCAAACCCAAATTGGCCTCGGCGGCTGTGCTGGTTTGGTTACTGGCTTGGGTGAATAGTGTTCTGGCTTCGGGGCGTTGGTTGCGATTAAAAGCTGTCCAAGCCTTTTTGAGGGTCTCTGATGTTTGCCCTTTGGCTAGGGAGGTGGCTAGGGAAAAAACAAAAATAATAAGTAGATTTTTGGCTATAAAGGTTCTGTTCATGGCTAAATAAAAGGCGGAAAGTGTTGGATAGATTGATTTGGATAAAGTTAAACACAAATTTGAATACGGGCGTAATTTTTACAAAAAATAAAGCCATTCCACCAAAAAACCTAGCTGTTAGGGCTAGGTTTTCTATGGTGTTATTACATTTTGTTAAGTAGCTGTAAGCAATAAGTGGTAGGCTACAGGCTTGATATACAAATATTTATGATATTAATAGTGCAAACTAATTTTGACCAAGTACTTTGTAGGTTGTACACCAATCTATTTTCTTGCCAATTTGGCTTCAATGGTTTGCTGGGTGTGTGGCACTAGCTTCAACCTTTCTTTGGGTATCAGTTTGCCCGTATCTACACAAATGCCATAAGTACCATTTTTGATACGAATGAGGGCGTTTTCTAGTTGAGTACTAAATTTTTGAAGGCGGGCAGCGTCTTGGCTGAGGCGTTCTCGTTCCGATGTGTCAGCACCGTCTTCTAGGAGTTTAGAGTTGCCCGATGTAGTATCTGTACCACTATCGTTGCGTTTGCTTAGGCTGTCTCTAACCATCTTGAGTTCTGTTCTGCTGCTGTTCAATTTGGTGTAGATAATTTCTTCAAATTCTTGTAATTCTATCGCCGAGTAGCGAGTTCTTTCTTCGGTCATAATGTTCATACGCATAAGTTGGTTAAATGGTGGATTATTTGGAAAGGCCAAGCGGACTGCTTTTACAAAATAATATTACGCTAACATTTATTCTTCAAAAAAAACGCATCATAAGGCCAAATGCTTACTTGTATTATTTTTTGCACAATACAAAATGCCCTCGATAAATCCTTTGGTACTTTCTTTCCGAAAAACGCAACAAAAATAATGTTTATTTAACGATTTCAAAGATGTGAGTAGCAATAAAAAAATATTTTTTTGGCTTTTACTAAGCAAATATTATTTGGCGAAAGTGTTTTTTAACAAAATTCAAAGTTTGTTTTTAGATTTAATACCCAATCTTTCTAGTTTATTTTTAGAAATTATAATAGATTCTTTTGTGAGGTAATCTTTGTTTTGTCTAAAATTTTCTTGATAAGTAGCAATTTTTTGAGGTAAATATGCGTTTTTTGTGAACTTTATTAATATCTAGCGAATTTTCGCTAAAGTCTAAACAAAAAATCTTAATTAAAATGGCTCACTACATCGAACCCGCCCCAATCAAAGACAAAAAAAATCCACTGGCATCGATGATGCAACGCTTTGACCGTGCCGTAGAACTACTCGGTATTTCAGACGAAATGTATCATATCCTTAAAGCCCCACGCAAGCAAGTAATCGTGGGTTTGCCTGTAACAATGGACAATGGCTCGGTCAAGGTTTTTGAGGGAATCAGAGTAGTACACTCTAATATTTTGGGGCCTTCAAAAGGGGGCATTCGCTTTGACCCTGACGTAAATATTGATGAAGTAAGGGCCTTGGCTGCTTGGATGACTTGGAAATGTGCAGTGGTGGACATTCCCTACGGTGGAGCAAAAGGCGGCATAGCCTGCAACCCCCGTGAGATGTCGGCAGGAGAAATTGAGCGACTGATGCGGGCTTATACATTATCAATGCTTGATGTTTTTGGGCCAGACAAAGACATTCCAGCCCCCGATATGGGTACAGGGCCAAGAGAAATGGCTTGGTTAATGGACGAATACTCAAAGGCCCATGGCATGACTATCAACGCCGTAGTAACGGGCAAGCCCCTTGTGTTGGGTGGCTCGTTAGGCCGAAACGAAGCCACAGGCAGGGG
This sequence comes from Cytophagaceae bacterium, assembly GCA_043777715.1. Classification (GTDB taxonomy): domain Bacteria; phylum Bacteroidota; class Bacteroidia; order Cytophagales; family Spirosomataceae; genus JAYWHL01. The sequence continues at coordinate 3,545 of JAYWHL010000292.1, forward strand.
AGTAATGACCACCGCTTTGGCGGCCATGGACAAGCTAAAGATGAACCCCTATCGAGCCACGGCTGCGGTACAGGGTTTTGGGAATGTAGGCTCGTTTGCGGCAAGTTTGTTGAGCGAAAGAGGCGTAAAAATACAGGCCATTAGTGATATTTCGGGGGCATATTTCAACGACAGAGGCATTGATTTAGAGGCTGCCTTGGCCTATCGAAACGCCAATAAAGGTACTTTGGAGGGATTTGGGGGTGTAGAAAAAATTTCAAACGAAGACCTCCTTACTTTGGTCGTTGATGTGTTGGTGCCTGCCGCCAAAGAGGACGTAATTACAGAAGAAAACGCAGGGAAAATCCAAGCAAGACTTATTGTAGAAGGAGCAAACGGCCCAACCTCGGCCAGTGCCGACGAAATTATTAACAACAAAGGCATTATGGTAGTGCCTGATATTTTGGCCAATGCTGGGGGCGTAACGGTTTCGTATTTTGAATGGGTACAAAACCGAATTGGTTATAAATGGACACTCGACCGAATCAATCGCCGCAACGACCGCATTATGAAAGATGCCTTTGATAATGTATATCAAACTTCGCAAACTTTTAATGTAAATATGCGGATAGCGGCCTATATAGTGGCCATCAAAAAAGTAGCAGATACTTATACCTATCGTGGAGGATATTGATGAAGCTGTGGCAAAACAGTATGATTTTTAAAGGCTTTTTTGTAAATTTGTAGGCAAAGCACTTTGTTGTGCATTACAGTCATTCTAACTCAATCTCCATGACCCTACACCGAGAAGGTAAAGCCACCATAGCCATAACGGCACTTTTTTTGTTGATTCTTAATAGTGCAGTTGCCTATTTTTGTGCGGATTGTATAGTATTTCGTCAAATAACTGTGATATTCAGCATTGCTTTTGCATTTTTGATACTTCAGTTTTTTAGAGTACCCAAACGCAGTACTGTTACAAACCCAAAACATATTATCGCTCCCGCCGATGGCAAAGTGGTGGTGATAGAAGAAACCGTTGAGACAGAATATTTTAAAGGCCCACGCCGACAAGTATCTATTTTTATGTCGCCAATCAACGTGCATATCAATTTTAATCCTATTGCTGGAGTGGTTAGTTATTTTAAGTATCACCCAGGCAAATACCTAGTGGCTTGGCACCCAAAGTCGAGTACCGAAAACGAACGCACCACAACGGTTGTTCGCCACGAAAACGGAACGGAGGTACTGTTTAGGCAAATAGCTGGGGCTTTGGCTAGGCGGATTTGTTGGTATGTAAAAATAGGCGACAAAGTGGAACAAGGCAAAGAATTTGGGTTTATCAAATTTGGCTCTAGGATAGATATTTATTTACCGCTAGACGCCAAGATTCTTGTGAACCTAGAAGACCGCCCCGTTGGTGGCGAAACTGTAATTGCCGAATTGGCATAATTTTTTAAAAAAAGCAAAACAAAGAATGGTCTAAAATCAATTACCCAGTTGATTTTAGACCATTCTTTGTTTTAAGCTACTCCGTTGGTTTCTACGATAAAATCAACGGAAATATGCTGATTTTTGACATTTCTGTTTTGTTGCATGACTGATGTTAATCCCATAGATGTGTTTGGTTTTCACGATATTAAGCACCAACGTTTTTTGTTTTCTTTTACAATATCATGCCAAACGAACGCTATTCGTCTTTATATTTATTTTGTATATTTACCAAATTACAATACAACCAAACAATCCTCTAAAACCAAATGAAAAAATTACGTTATTTATCTTTGTGCTTGCTATTTAGCCAAGCCAGTTTTGCTCAGAAAAAATACGAAGCCAACTGGGCGTCTATTGATGCTAGGCCAATTCCTACATGGTTTGAAGACGCCAAGTTTGGTATTTTTATTCATTGGGGCTTGTTTTCGGTGCCAGCTTGGGGGCCAAGTGCCAAAGATAGCGTTGGAATTTATGACCGATATGCCGAATGGTATTGGAAAAGCATTAGCCAACAAGACCGCAAAAGTTACCCTGCTTTTAGGAGGTTTCACGACAAAACCTATGGCAAAAATTTTCAGTATCAAGACTTTGCCAAAGATTTTAAGTGCGAGTTATTTAACCCCGACGATTGGGCTAAGGTTTTTGAAAACGCAGGAGCAAAATACGTAGTACTTACCTCCAAACACCACGAAGGCTATACACTTTGGCCAAGCCAGTATGCTTGGAACTGGAACTCCCAAGACCTTAATCCACATAGAGACCTTGCAGGTGACCTACTAAAATCGGTAAGAGAAAAAGGATTGAAAATGGGCTATTACTATTCTTTGTATGAATGGTTTAACCCTATGTATAAAGAAAATGTGGGTAAGTATGTGGACGAACACATGATTCCCCAAATGAAAGAACTCGTAACTCGCTACAAACCAGATATTTTTTGGACAGATGGCGAGTGGGACCAGCCCTCGGAGCGATGGAAAAGTACAGAATTTTTGGCGTGGTTATACAACGAATCGGTTAGTAAAAACGACGTTGTGGTAAACGACCGTTGGGGCAAAGAAACCCGCAGCAAGCATGGCGGAATTTATACCACAGAATATGATTTAGTCCACGACCAAAATATGAGTGCTGAAAATAATCACCCTTGGGAGGAATGTAGAGGCATTGGGTCATCGTTTGGATATAGTCGTAACGAAATGTTAGACGACTATTCTACCTCACAAGACTTGATTAATATTTTGATAGACAAAGTGGCAAGGGGAGGGAATCTTCTCCTTAATATTGGCCCCCGTGCCGACGGTACTATCCCTGTGATTATGCAACAACGCCTTAGAGACATGGGCAACTGGCTCAAAATAAATGGCGAAAGTATCTATGGCACTCGAAAATGGAACAAAGCCCCAAAAGTAAGCCCCGAAACTAAAATATTCTTTACTCAAAAAGGTACAGATTTGTACGTGCTTACAACACAATGGCAAGAAACCCTAAGCCTTGAGGGCTTGGCAACAGGCACAAAAGTAAGTATGTTGGGTTATGGTGGAGCAATAAAAAATAGCCAAAAAGGCGGAAAAATAAGCATAACCGCACCAAGTGTTTCGCCCATTACCATTCCATGCCAATATGCTTGGGTGTATAAACTAGAAGGAGCATTGAAATAGAAATTAGCTAAGTTTTGATTAACCAAACGATGAACCCCGACCTTAGAGCAATAAAACCCCTCGAAAAAAAACTGATTGAGTACCTTCTGCAAAAGGCGGGGCTAAACCCAGCCCAATACCCAATAAGTAACCTAGTTTATGAATATGAAGGAGGAAAAATGGGAAGTATCAGCATGGAAAACGGCAACCCCGAGCATTATGACAGCGATATTGTTCAGATAGAATACCTAGACAGCGACCAAGTGCCTGTGGTGATTACCCTTACCAAAAATATGAACGGACAATTACTAGACCTTGATTTTTGGAAAACCGACTTCTCAAAACTGATTACCTATCCCAGTTTCGATTAAGTTATCAACCAATAGGAGAAGCCCTCGGCTTTTGGTTGCTATTGACATATACAAATCAATTAAAATTACAAATTTACCTAACCTATTTTTTTACACAATGAATACTACTACAAGAGCCAAGCTAATGGCCATGATGTTTTTGATGTTCTGCACTTGGGGTGCTTGGTACGGCCAAATGGGCAAGTATCTTTTTACAAGCCTTAAAGCCTCTGGCGACCAGATTGGTAGTGCCTACGCCACGTTTTCTATTGCCTCTATTATTGCCCCGTTTTTTGTGGGAATGATTGCCGACCGATACTTTTCGGCTCAAAAAGTAATGGGCATACTCAATTTGATTGGTGCGGGTATTTTGTATTTGTTAATCCAAAACCAAAATCCAGATACCTTCTTTTGGTATATTTTGGCCTATACGCTTACGTTTGCTCCAAACTTGGCTTTGTCTAGTTCTATTGCCATGAACCAAATGCAAGACCCTGGCAAAGAATTTCCTGCCATTAGGGTTGTGGGTACGGTGGCTTGGATTGTGGTAACAAACATCGTGGGCTATTACGGCGTTGGCGACAAAGTAACCATTTTTCAGATAGCGATGTTTATGTCCGTAGCTTGGGGGCTTTTTGCTTTTACCTTGCCCGATACCCCCCCAAAAGCCACTGGCCCCGCCACGGTTTCGCAAATTTTGGGTACCGACGCCTTTGTATTGTTCAAAGACCGTTCGTTTAGTATTTTCTTTGTTTCTTCGGTATTAGTTTGTATTCCTTTGGCTTTTTATTATGCCCATGCCAATCTTTCGCTCACGGAGTCGCACATGGAGAGTGTAGAAAACAAAATGTCGCTGGGGCAGGTGTCAGAAGTACTCTTTATGTTGTTGATTCCCTTTGCTTTACAAAAATTTGGTATCAAAAAAATGCTCATCGTGGGGCTTATTGCTTGGATAGTGCGGTTTGTATGTTTTGGCTATGGCGATGGCCTTTCGTCGGAATGGATATTGTATCTGGCCATTGTGTTGCATGGCGTTTGTTATGATTTCTTTTTTGTAACAGGCCAAATCTATACCGATAATAAAGCTGGCGAAAAAATCAAAAGTTCGGCACAGGGGCTTATTACCCTAGCCACGTATGGTATCGGCATGGGAATAGGCTCTAAACTTTCGGGCATTGTGTTGGATAAATATACAAGCACCGATGCCCTTACGAAAGTAGTAAGCCACAACTGGAACGGCGTTTGGATGGTGCCTGCGGGCATTGCGGCCGTGGTACTGGTTTTGTTTATTATATTTTTTAATGATGAAGCTGTTTAAACTTTTAGTTTTAGGTCAAAATGGAGTTGTTTTTTGTCCATACGCAGATTTTTTCGAGTGCGTAGCCATAGCTACGGACGACAAAAAATCTAAAGTATGGGCTGAAAACAAACCATTTAGGGCAAAAGAGATAAGTCTAAACAGCTTCAATAAGCAAACCGCTTAAAGATGTTTGTTGATGACCCCCATTTATCGAAACCTTGGCAGGACTTACATTCGGCTGGGGTTTCGTTATTTTTTTAGCTAATTTTGTAGTTCAATCTTCTCCCAAATTTATACATGAATTTATCCAACGAGATTTTATTTTTTACAGGCTTTATTGTTTTTGTTGGCCTTATTATGGCCTTTGATTTAGGGGCGTTTTCTAAACAAACTAGCCACGAAGTTAGCTTTAAAGAAGCAGGCTTTTGGTCGGCGGTGTGGGTGGCTTTGTCGGTTGGTTTCTATTTTTTCCTGAAATACAACGGCCAACTAGTTCATGATGTTTCCGACCTTGCTCACCTCGAAACCATCAGAGATTCCTATGCCCCACATCTTAAATTTACAGGTCAAAGTTTAGACGAAAACCTCGAAGTTTTCAAAGCAAACATGGCCTTAGAGTACATTACAGGTTATTTGGTAGAATATTCGCTCTCGGCTGATAATATTTTCGTGTTCATTTTGATTTTTACTTCGTTTAATGTTCA
>JAYWHL010000293.1:0-3224 GCA_043777715.1 Cytophagaceae bacterium
CCACAAACCAATGTAGAAATTGGGGCATTTTGGATGGCCGCCACCGAAACCACCCACGATCAATTTAGTGCTTTTAGGTTTGAAGATAAAGACGCCGACCCCCTACCCGATGCCATAAGCCGCCCCACCGCCCAGTACATAGACCTCACTTGGGGTATGGGCAAAGAAGGCGGCTATCCCGCCAATTCCATGCAACCTTTCACGGCCATAGCCTATTGTAGGTGGCTATACCGCAAAACGGGCGTTTTTTTTAGGCTACCCACCGAGGCCGAGTGGGAGTATGCCTGCAAAGCCAATAGCGATACCCAAATGCCCAAAGGTATTACCACTGCCAATCTTGGAGAATATGCTTGGTATGCCCCAAACGCCAAAAACAGATACCATAAAGTTGCCGAAAAAAAACCCAACGAATGGGGTTTGTATGATATTTTAGGCAATGTGACCGAGTGGACATTGGATATGTACGACCCTGCCTATTATACCAAACTGGTCACAAAACCTCAAGGAGATTTTTTTATAAAACGAAAAACATATCGTTCTTATCATACAGCCAGGGGAGGCGGTTTTAAGAGCAAAATTGATGAACTCCGACCCGCCGACCGTATGCCCCAAACCGAAGAATGGAACCAACGAGACCCTCAAATACCGAAAAGTAGGTGGTGGCTTACCGACGGAGACTATGTTGGTTTTAGGGTAATTCGCCCCCTAAAACAACCCAGTAAAGAAGAAGCCGAACAGTTTTTTAAGGATTTATTAGGCGAAAAAAATTAGTACGTAGCCCAGCAACCAACGAAAATTGCAAGTATTTTGGCTCTGAATAAAAAGTCCAAATGTATAATCGTTGTTAAAAGTTGTTAAATATTCGATTTTTACTAAAACTATTTTTGTCGAATTGCGTTATTTTAGCGTGTTAAATTCAAACTATTCATCAAATATTTTAACCAACTGTATTTTTATATCAACATGAAACAAAATCTTAAAACAATTGCCGTTGTGGCCTTATTGAGTAGTGCCACAACCCTTGGGGCTTACAAAATATTAGGTCTCGACAAAAAAGAGGTCATATTTAGCGAAAATACCCCTTCGGCTTTTTCTAGGCTTACGTCGGGCATAGTACCATCGGGCAATCCTGGCGAGTTTACGTATGCTGCCGAAAAATCGACCCCTGCCGTGGTACACATCAAATCCAAAATTGTTCGTCAAGTAAAAGGCCGCCAAATGCCTGATATTTTTGATTTTTTTGGTGAAGATATTTTTGGTGGCGGCGGTGGCCGTGGGGCTGGACCACAAGAAGGCACGGCCACGGGGTCGGGCGTTATTATCAGTAACGACGGATACATTGTAACCAACAATCACGTAGTGGCCGATGCCGAAGAACTAGAGGTGGTGCTAAACGACAAGCGGAGTTTTAAGGCCAAAGTGATAGGCACCGACCCAAACACCGACTTGGCCGTTATCAAGATAGAAAGTAGCGGTTTGCCTTTTTTGACGTTTGGTAATTCCGACGAAATACGTGTAGGCGAGTGGGTATTAGCCGTTGGCAATCCTTTTGATTTAGAATCGACCGTTACGGCAGGTATCATCAGTGCCAAAGGCCGAGGTATAGGCATCTTGGGCGAGAAAGGAGGCAATCCAATTGAGTCGTTTATTCAGACAGACGCTGCCGTAAATCCTGGTAATTCGGGTGGGGCATTGGTAAATCTCAAAGGCGAATTGATAGGCATAAACACAGCAATTATTAGCAAAACAGGGAATTTTGCAGGATATTCGTTTGCCGTGCCTGTGAGTTTAGTACGTAAGGTATCGGGCGATTTGCTCAAATTTGGTACCGTACAAAGAGCATTTTTGGGCATAAGCCAAATGCGTGAGGTAAATAACAAAGTGGCCGAAGAGTTAGACCTCAAAGCCACAGAAGGGATTTATGTAGGAGGATTTCCTGACGCCTCTGTGAATAGTGCCGCCAAGGCCGCAGGTATGAAAATTGGAGACGTTGTAACCAAAATAGACGGCCAACGCATCAATACCGTGAGTAAACTAACCGAGGCCGTTGGTCGCCACAAACCTGGCGATGTTGTAAAAGTAACCATAAACAGAGATGGCCAAGAAAAGGATTTGAACGTGGTTTTGAAAAACCTGAACGGTAATACCAACATCGTAAAAGGCGACGAAGTGGCAACCATAGCGGGTGGTAGTGGCATAACCCTAGAAACTTTGGGGATAAAAGTAGTAGAACTAACCGAAGACGAAAAAACCAAACTCAAAGTGGAAGGCGGTGCCAAAATAGTGAAGGTATCAGAGGGCGTTTTTGCTGATGCCACCCAGGGCCAAATAGAAGATGGTTTTGTGATAACCAAAGTAGATGGAAAAGCATTGAAATCTGCAAGAGAATTAGGCAAACTAATTGGTGGCCGCAAAAGTGGCATCAGACTAGAAGGAGTATTTGTTGATGACCCATTCTCTCGCTATTCGTTTAGTTTTTAGGCAATCATAAGAACAAAAAACTCCCTCAATACAGGTTTCAAATGCTGTATTGAGGGAGTTTTTTTGTTTAGAAAATGACCGATTTTTTTACTCAAACATCAAATACAGCGTCACGGTATGGCTACTGAGGCGGTCTATGCCTTGGCTAAAAGGACTTTTGTTTGGCACAAAAAGATTGGTAAGGCCATGCGAAAAGCGGAGTTCGGGGGCAAACTTGAAATACTCGAAAAATCGCTCTAGTCCAACGCCATATTCTATACACAAATCACTGGTTTTGGTAGAGAGACGGCCATAACTCGGACTTTCTTTTTTGCGTACATTGGCCTCTACCCCAAACTTCATGCCTGCCAATAAATACATTCGAGTATTGTTACGGCGTTCGGATTTATATTTAAGCATCACAGGAAATTCTACCCAAGTCGATTCTCGGAGTTCGGGATAAGCATCAGCCCTGTTTGGGGATTTATATTCCACTTGTCGGCCATAGATAGAGACCGTCATGGGCGAAAACCTTACGTCCCAACGGTTGCTTAACCTAACATTCATCAAAAAACCAACCGTAAAGCCTGGTGTACTGGGCGAAGTTATAGAATAAATAGAGTCTTTTTGAACAAAACTATCACTATGCTTTACATTAAAACTAGTGGAAGGTGCAGCAAAATAAAAACCATAGTGGAGGGTACGGTCTTCGTAATGCTCCATGTGTTTTTTGAAATATCCAACGCCCTGTGCCGAAACAATAG
>JAYWHL010000294.1:0-8999 GCA_043777715.1 Cytophagaceae bacterium
ATTTTGACTAAATATAGCCTTTTTTTACTAAATACACTATCCCCAAAATTGGGGATTTTTCGTTTTATGCTCCTTCCCGACCTTTGTGGCGTTGGCATCGACAAGGTGCTTTTTGTAAACAACTAAGTGTTTTTCAGTCGTCTAATCCAATCTTCTAATTTTTAACAAACCCCAAACAAAATGAAATTACTTTACGCCTATTTCGCCCTTAGCCTTTGCTTATTTGTTTCGTCATGCAAGAAAGACGAAACCCCTCCCGAAACTTGCCAACTCTACACCATAGACCGTGGCAATGGCAATGTTCATAATTATACCTATGGCACCAACAACAAAATCAAGAGTATGAACAGGGCTTTTGATGGCAATGGTTCGGGCAAAATCAGTAATTATGTTTACACTTTTACCTACGATGCAGCAGGGCTTATTATCAAGTCGGAATGGACACTAGAAGGCAAACCCGACGGCTCCGAAACCTATACCTACACCAACGGCAAAATATCGAAAGTAAATTATCTATATGCTGATGGAGGTAAGGGCTTTAACCAAATAAAATACGACGCCAAAGGCAACATGATTGAATTTAGCTTTGAAACTGGCGACCCCGCCTCAGATGCTAAACAGTATTTTGTGTATGATGCCAACGACATACAAATAAAAACGGGCCTTTCTGATTTATCAGGCAAAGACGTTTACTTCGAATTTAGAACTACGGTAGTCGGTATAGCAAAATCGGCAGAGATTACCCTTGCCAATGTTGGTTTGCCTTATGACGTGCTTTCGGGGCAGCCTTGGCAAACCAACGTAGGCGGAGTAGGCACCAAAACAGAAACTTATTTTCAAGATGCTTCTGGCAAACTAACACTAGAAAACGATGCTACTAGTAAAGTTTCAAGCATTTTGACCAACAGCCAAGGATATGTTACAGAGCGTACTTACTCAAATATGGCCAATGTTGTATTAGGCAAGCCCGAAAAATATACGATTTATGGTTGTAAATAATATCAAAATTTCAAACCTTCTAAAATAATAATTCAATGAAAACCTTCGCTAAAACCTTATTCTTTCTTTTTGTTTTACTTTTGGGCAATGCCTGCAAAAAAACAGAAACTACCCCAACGCCTACACCAACACCTACACCAACGCCCTCCACCAAAAGCACGGCAAAAGATATTAGCAAATTTAGCTTTGCGGCACTCAGTCCCGTGGTTGATGCCACGATTGATGCCACTGCCAAAACCATCACGGCCACCGTACCCACCGCTACTGACCTAACCAAATTAGTACCAACCATTACGATTTCTGACAAAGCCACCGTTAGTCCAGCTACGGGTGTGGCACAAGATTTTTCGAAAGAAGTAAGCTATACCGTTACTGCCGAAGATGCGAGTACGGTGGTTTATAAGGTAAATATTACGAAAGTAGTAGTAGTAGTAGTAGTAGTAGTAACTACCAAAACCATTGACTGCAATACCATCATACCTGAAGTTTGGGAAGATTTGGGAGATGGTGTTGATTATGTAGTAAAGTGTAATTTAAGAATTGAAAAGGATATAGTGATTAAGCCTGGCGTGAAAATTCAATTTGAAGCAGGAGCGGGATTTAGAGTTTATAGTGGGGCAAATTTTTCTTTAAACATGGTAGGAACAAAGGAAAAACCAATTGTATTAGAGGGAAAAACAGCCACCTCAGGAGCTTGGAAGGGTCTTGAATTTTCCCAAAACAAAAGCCTTAAAAATCAATGGGAATATGTAACCGTTCGGCACGCAGGTGATGGACAAACAGCAGGAGTTGAAATTAATGATAGTAATGTTTGGATTAAAAATAGTGTGTTTAGCGATAACAAAGGATTTGGAATTGCTTTAACAGACCAAAATACAATTTTCAAAGCGTTTGAAAGTAATACTTTTACTAATAACACGAAATCAGCATTAAAGTTATTTTACAGTCAAATTGGCTATTTAGATAGTAAAAGTACCTTTTTCAACAACACTCAAAAGTATATTGAGGTACTTGCTTCACGCACAGAGGAGGCAATAATTGTCCAAAAATTAGATGTACCCTATAGGATTACTAATGATATCGACCTACGAGCAAGCCTGACTCTAAATGCTGGCGTTACATTTGAATTTGTTAATGACGTAAGTCTCTATAACCAATACGTAAAATCAGCTGCTTTTATTGCTAATGGAACAGCCACTGATCCAATAAGATTGATTGGTACTGTGCCAAATACTAAAGGCGTTTGGGCAGGTATTTCTTTGTTAAACAATAATGTCGAATCCAAACTAAATTATTGTATTATTGATGGTGCAGGTAGTAGAGCAGAAATAACAAATTTCAATTTTTGGTTTGAAAAAACAGCAACTGCTGCAATAACGATAGATGGTACAGGCTACAAAGAAAGTTATAGAGCAACTGTTACAAATTGTACTATTTCAAATAGTGGAGGTTATGGAATTGCCTATTCAATTTATAGTAAAAATGCTGTAACTATAAAAGATAATAGCTTCAAGGATAACACAAAAGCAAACATTATTGAATTCCCATATTAATCAAATTTTCAACCAATTTAAACAATCAAGAAAATGGCAAACATAATCACAGGAAGAATACAAATCAGTAATACCGTAATGATTAGCGGAAGGTACAAAATGGATATTCCCTTTCCCGATACGCATCACATCAGCTATCTAAGAACGACCGAAATATTGATTGACCAACAATTTGTAGGTATGCCAACTGTGGTAGCAACGGTGCATCATATAGACACACCCGCAAATCCAACACGAGGCAATACTGTACCATTTCATATTGCTACGGTAGATGTTGATGCCACCACTTTTGCACCACAAACTTGCATCAGAATAGGCTCAGTAGAGACCAACGCCCGTAAAATTGAGTATGAATATTGGTGTGAATATATGGTAATGGGAGAAGTTTTATGAATTATCTTACCCTAAGTACTTGACAATGAATAGTTTACATTATCCAAAATGATAGTTTTACCCTATCGGTAGTCCAACACTAAGACGCTAGGACACGAAGTTTATAGTAAAAATTTTATTGAATGTTTGCCGAATATTGTACGATTCATTCTCAAAAGCAATGTAAAGTCATTTTACAACAAAGAACCAAAGTAAACAAAGGGCTTATATTCAGCTATTTGTTTTCTTTGGTTCTTTGAATTAGTGCTGGTGTATACTATTGTCTCTTGTTTGATAGTCAAATAGTTATAAATCTCTTAAAAACCACAACTTACAATAACCCAACCGATTAAAAAATCAGCCTGCCATTTGTCAGTATGAGAAATATTTGCCAATATTGGCTTGCGTATTGTTTCAGCAATGTTGAGTGGTCGAATCGAATGTTTTGTAGCAAAACGCTAAGGCTTTTCTTGATAATTTCAAAAATTTAATCCAAAACGCTTAACCGAATATTGATAAATCCTATGTTTGAAAATCTTTTACAATTTTTTGGTCGGTTTCACCCCCTCATCGTTCATTTACCTATCGGTTTTTTGATATTGGCAGCCGCTTTCGAGCTACTCTCTCGTCTTCCAAAATATGCTTCCCTACAATCGGCCACTCGTTTTACGCTCTTTTGGGGAATGTTGAGTGCCATTTTGGCCTGTGCGATGGGCTATGCCTTGTCGTTGGGGGGCGACTACAATGCTCAAACCCTAGCTTTACATCAATATTTGGGCATCGCCACGGCCATTTTTGCAGGATTTGCTTACATCATTAAAATAGGATACCTGAAAATATTGACTGATTATCAGCGTTTTGTATCAGTTTTTATGCTTTTGGGCTTGTTAATAACAGGGCATTACGGAGGCTCGCTTACCCATGGTTCGGACTATCTTTCCCAACCTGCTTTGGCGGCCTTGGGCTTGGCTCCTGCCGTAACAATGGCAAACGACAATGAAACCAAAACCATTGCAGACATCAACCAAGCCATGGTTTATGAGGAGGTGATAAAGCCCATTATGAAACAAAAATGTTGGCAATGCCACAATGCCGACAAGCAAAAAGGGCAGTTGCGTATGGACGAAGTTGATTTTTTGAAAAAAGGAGGGAAACATGGTGTGATTTTTAAGGCAGGAGATGTGGCCAACAGCGAAATGTATAAACGTAGCCAATTACCCGAATCCGACGACCTCCACATGCCTCCCAAGGGCAAAAACCAATTAACAGAAGACGAAATCGTGTTGATTGAATGGTGGCTTGCCCAAGGGGCAAGTTTTGACAAAAAAGTGAATCAGTTAGAAAACACCGAAAAAGTAAGCCCCGTTTTGGCCAAACTGGGTGGCGATTCAAAAACACAAAAAACAATAACCACTTTGCCTGATGTACCCACCGAAAATATCTCGGCAGTATCGAAATCGACCATCGAAAATCTTACCAAAAGCAACGTGTTGGTGCTGCCCGTATCTGCCGAAAGCAATTATCTGATGGCCAATTTTGTTAATGCCCCAACTTTTGATGACACACAAGCCCAAGCCCTTGGCGATTTATCAAAAAACCTGGTTTGGTTGAGATTGGGCAGTACCAAAATAACAGATGTTGCCTTGAAAGAAGTAGCCAAATTATCAAATTTAAGCAGACTAAACCTAGAACATACCGCCATTAGCGATGCTGGATTGAATAATTTAAGTGGTTTGAAAAACTTACAATACCTCAACCTTTTTGATACAAAAGTTACCGACCAAGGTATTTTGGCATTGGCTAAGTGCCAAAACCTCAGAAACTTATATCTTTATCAAAGCCAAGTTACGGCTGCGGGTGCAGCCAAATTACAACAACAATTACCCAACCTTAGTATCGACCTAGGCGGCTATACCACGCAACATTTACCCAGCGATACGGTTACTTATAAACCAAGTCTCAAAAAAGAAGAAACCAAAAAGAAATAAGCAATGACCACGCCCCAACCTCAACGAAATAAAAAAATTTTTATCAGTGTATTCCTTATTTTTACGGCTACCGTACTCATTATTACGATAGACATGGCCAAAAGAACAACCGCCCCTTGGAATAAGAAAAAAGAAGTGATGCGGGCTTTTGATGGTGTGATAGAAGATTCTTTGATTGTAAAATTTGAAAAAGATTCTTTGAAAAAGAGCAAAAAGATTCGTGAATAAAAAACAGAGGATGGATTTAATTAACATAAACAAGTATCTGATAATCAGTATATTATCAATTCATAATTTCCTCAACTGTTGTGATGTTTTTGAATAATAACTAAATTGTAGCGAAGCGGCTTAAATAGCTTCGATAAATACTTTACAAGCTATGTCGATTACAAAAGAATTAAAAATTAAAAATAAGGAATCATCTACAAATAAAATTGATGATACTTTAGAAACTCGCTTGATAAAAGGGATTGATGTAAAGGGACTAAAACTATCTGATTTAATCAAAAAAGGTTGGAAAAAAGATTCAGAGCGAATGACTGCAAATCAGATTAGAAATGAAACATGGGAAAGAAACAACGGAAGATAATGTTGGATACTAATATCGTTTTTGAGCTATTGTTTAAAAACGAAAAGCATATCAATCAAATAGACGTTATTGAAATACAAAACCTGTATGTATCATCAATTACGGTTTTAGAAACCTATTATGGAATGAGGAAAAGCGAAGAGCGAGAAACTAAAGAAATTTTCAAGTATATCAATCAATTAGCTTCAGACAAGTTGATTTTTAAGAAAGCCCAAGAGTTAATGTTTGCACATAGAGGGAAACGCCCTAAACTTGCAGACTGTCTTATTGCAGCTACTTGTTTGGTTGATAACTGTGAACTTTACACGCTGAATATCAAAGACTTTGATTATTTGGGGGTAAAGATTTTCAAACCTTTTCTTGTTTAAAAATGTATAGAATTTCGTTCAATATAGTAGAAATATCGTTTACTAAGTTACGTATTGCCTAAAGCCGACAGCAACTTATGACTTCTTTTTTTGATACCAAAATAGAATTTTTGCGGGGAGTTGGCCCACAACGGGCTGCCTTGCTCAATACCGAGCTTGGTATTTTTACCTACGCCGATTTATTACAGCACTATCCCTTTCGCTACGAAGACCGTACCCAGTTTCACAGCATTGCCCAGCTAAACGAGCAGATGGAGGGGGTGCAGATAAAAGGCCGACTTCGATTTTGGGAAGTAATTGGCGAAGGCCACAAAGCACGATTAACAGCCATGTTTTCTGATGGCACGGGTACGATAGAACTCGTTTGGTTTCAGGGAATAAGTTGGCTCGAAAAAAACCTGCGAAAAGACGGTGAGTATGTGATTTATGGCAAACCCACTAGTTTTAATGGCCGATTCCAGATTTCGCACCCAGAAATGGAAAGCCTTACCCAAGAAAACGAAAAAGGGGGGTATTTTTTGCCCGTTTATAACCTTACCGAAAAACTAAGAAAACGATTTGTTGATAGCAAAGCCATTGGCAAAATGCAGGTCAATCTTATCGAACTTGCCTATCAGCATATCAAAGAAACCTTGCCCGCCGACCTCACTCAAAAATATAGATTAATCTCAAAACAAGATGCCATAAGGCATATCCACGCCCCAGCATCGGAAGCATGGCTACACCAAGCCCGACGTCGCCTCAAATTTGAAGAATTGTTTTATAACCAGTTAAGGCTGATAAAACAAAAAATTCTGAGACGTACCGAAAACGATGGGCAGGTTTTTAGCAAATCGAATACGCTGAAAGTTTTTTATAAAGAACACCTCCCCTTTGATTTAACCAATGCCCAAAAAAGAGTAATCAAAGAAATATTTGAAGACCTAAAGTCAGGCAAACAAATGAACCGCCTGTTGCAGGGCGACGTGGGTTCGGGCAAAACCATCGTGGCTTTTATTTCCATGCTCTTGGCTATCGACAACACGGCCCAAGCCTGTTTGATGGCCCCTACCGAAATTTTGGCCGACCAACACTATACGGGTCTAAAAGAATTTACAGATAGTTTGGGCTTGAGTATTGGCAAACTGACGGGTTCGAGCAAGAAAAAAGAACGAGAAAAAATTCACGAAAGCCTACAAGACGGCTCGCTCAATATCATTGTGGGTACACACGCATTGCTCGAAGATGTTGTCCAGTTCAAAAACCTTGGCCTCTGCATTATAGACGAACAACATCGCTTTGGCGTTGCCCAACGAGCCAAACTTTGGGCCAAAAACAAACGGGTTAGCCCACATATCTTGGTAATGACAGCCACGCCCATTCCTCGAACATTGGCCATGACCCTCTACGGCGACCTTGATGTTTCTATTATCGACGAACTGCCCAAAGGCCGAAAACCCATCAAAACTGTGCATCGTTACGACAGCCACCGACTGGCCGTTTTTGGATTTATTAGAGACGAAATCAAACTTGGCCGACAGATTTATATCGTTTATCCGCTCATTGAGGAATCTGAAAAACTAGACTACAAAGACCTCATGGACGGCTACGAAAGCATCGCAAGGGCTTTTCCAGATAACCAGATTAGTATTTTGCATGGCAAGATGAAATCGGTCGATAAGGATTTTGAAATGCAGCGGTTTATCAAAAAACAAACCCAGATTATGGTGGCCACAACCGTGATAGAAGTAGGCGTAAACGTGCCTAATGCCTCGGTGATGGTTATAGAAAGTGCCGAACGATTTGGCCTATCGCAATTGCACCAGCTACGGGGGCGAGTGGGCCGTGGCGCCGACCAAAGCTATTGTATTTTGATGAGCGACGTAAAGCTATCTAAAGAAACCCGTGTAAGAATAGAAACCATGGTAAAAACCAATAACGGTTTTGAAATTGCTGATGTCGATTTAAAACTCCGTGGCCCAGGCGACCTCTCTGGCACGCAACAAAGCGGCGTGATAGACCTTATCATTGCCGATTTGGCCAAAGATGGTGAAATTCTGAAAGTTGCCCGAGAAACCGCCCAAGCCCTCCTAGAAGACGACCCCAACCTGCAATTACCTAAAAACGAACCCATTAAAGAACAAGTAGAACATCAAGCAAGCAATGCAAGTAACTGGTCTAGGATTTCTTGATGCAGGGGCTGATTATTGAAAAAGATTGAGTTTCACAAAAACCGCCATTGCATAAACTTTCGCCTAACAAAGATTAGCTTTTTCGTTTCCGCAGCTTGTTGCCTACCAAACACCTTTGCTAGGGTAATACTGATAGACAAATTTCCGTGTTATACTCTATTTCATAAAATTGTCGAGTACTCAGCACTTTTGTATAAGTCATAATTCAGACTAAAAAATAAATTCTTCATGGCTAATCCAATTTTTTCCTATCTTTATTTCATTGCTTCAACCTATCTCTTTTCATTATGAAATTTTTATTGTCCTTTCTTTTATTATTAAATACTATCCTAGCTTGTAAAACCCAACCTCAAACCAATGCTTTGATAGAAGACAAAACCCTAAAAATGGGTGCCGACCGCACCGAACTATACCTGCCCGACCTCAAAAACAAACGGGTGGCTTTGGTGGTCAATCATACGTCGGTAATTGGCCGTACACACTTGGCTGATAGTCTAAAAACTTTGGGAATCGACATCAAAACAATCTTTGCCCCCGAACATGGCTTTAGAGGCACTGCCGATGCTGGCGAAACCATCAAAAACGGCCTAGACACCAAAACGGGCTTGCCTATTATTTCGTTATATGGTCAAAACAAAAAACCTTCAGCACAAATGCTCAAGGATATTGATGTTTTAATTTTTGATATTCAAGACGTTGGGGCTAGGTTTTATACCTTTATTTCCACCCTTCATTATGTGATGGAAGCCGCCGCCGAAAACAATAAATTACTCATCGTTTTGGACCGCCCCAACCCCAACGGACATTATGCAGACGGCCCCGTTTTGGATAAAAAATTCAGTTCGTTTGTGGGCTTGAACACCATTCCCGTAGTGCATGGCTGCACCGTAGGCGAACTAGCCGAAATGGCCAATGGCGAAAATTGGCTTAAAAATGGCGGAAAATGTAAGCTAAAAATC
>JAYWHL010000295.1:0-3216 GCA_043777715.1 Cytophagaceae bacterium
GAATGCCCCGCTTCGCTGTAAATAAGTGGCACAATGATAGAAAGCCCCAAACCCGCAAAGCCAAAACCAAACACTACCAACACGGGCATTGGCCAAACCAAGGCCATTAACATACCAACGGTTAGTATCACACATTGCAAAAATAACGTTTTACGAAGTCCCAAATTGGCCACGATATAGTCGCCAAAAAGCCTACCCACCACCATTGCCACCGAAAACGCCGTAAAACCTGCCGTTACAAAACCCTTGGTATTGGCCAGTACTTGCTTGTAATACAGCACACTCCAGTCGGCCACGGCACCCTCGCAAAGCATAGCACAAAAACAGATTAAACTCAACAATAATAACGATTGGTCGGGTAGGGCAAATAGGGGTTGGGTTTGGTCTTGCTTGCCGTCTTGTTTTAATAAAAATCTAAAGGTAATGAGGCCAATGGCACAGGTAAAAAAGCCCGTACCTGCCAAATGATGACTAGGAAGCACGCCCGCCGAGGCCATAAAGCCCCCAAAGACCGCCCCCAACATAAAACCGATGCTAAAAACAGCATGAAACGACGACATAATGTAGCGACTCAAGGCGTTTTCAATACCCACGGCCTGTACGTTCATAGAAATATTGAGTAAGTCTCCGCCAAAACCAAACATAAACAAGGCTAAGGCCAGTTGCCAAGCGGTTGTGGCCAAACCCAAAAATGGCATGGCTGCTAAGTAAAAAAGGGTAGAAACCAAGGCTATTTTGCGACTACTAAATTTATGAATCAGAAAACCCGCCAAGGGCAAAGCCGATAAACTACCAATGGGAGCCGAAAACAATACCGTGCCAAGGGCGGCATCGCTGAGGTGGAGGTTTTCTTTGATGTCGGGAATGCGAGATGCCCAACTGGCAAAACTAAGGCCATTCGTAAAGAACAAAGCGTTGGTAGCAAGCCGAGCCATGCGAATTTGAGAAAGATTCATTTTCATAATTATTTGCCACAAAGGTAAGCCTAACAGCCAATAGGCTATATACCATAAACTCAAAATTTGCCTGTGTACGATTTGAAGGCTTATTTGGCCTTGAAATTTTATTTCTTATGAAAAGGGTCTATTTTTGTTGAAACTAAAATTCCGAAACCGTATCCAATATGTTTGATAAACTAAAAGCCCAAGTCAAAGCATTACTAAAAAGTGTTCCTAAAGATTTTGACCAAGCCACTTTGCCTTGGATAGACAAAGCCAGTAGTGCCGAGATTTCGGCTTTTGTAAGTACCTATCCTGTGGCCAAAGACTTGCCTTATAATCTTGAAGAAAAACTACGGTTTTGGCAAGATAATGGTTACGTGATTTTAGAAAAAGCCTTGGCCGAAAGCCTCATCGATAGCTACTTGGCTGATGTAGAAAGCCTGATAGAAAACCACGAAAAGTATAAATCGTTGGTAAGGGTGGATTTGCCCGAATATGCTAAAAACCCCGTACAGTCCATTGGCGATGTACCCAAAAACGTACTCAGAGGGCATTATCTCAAAATAATGGATTTTCATAATAGCTCGGTTGCAGGCAAAAAACTAATGCTACACCCTGCCATCACTACGTTTTTGAATGCCATTTGGGGCCAGCAAACCGTGGCCATGCAAAGCCTTACGTTTATGCACGGCAGCCAGCAAGCCACTCATCAAGATTTTGCTTATGTGGTTTCGCAGATACCTAGCCATTTGGCGGCTTCGTGGATAGCCCTCGAAGACATTAACATAGATTCTGGGCCTCTTTATTACTACAAAGGCTCGCACAAAATAAAGAAATTTAATTTTGGTAATGGTATATTTTTTGACGGAAACTCTACCGAAAACCCTGATAGTTTTGCGGCCTATTTAGATGCCGAATGCAAGCGTCTTCAACTAGAAAAACAAACTTTACTCATCAAAAAAGGAGACGTACTTATCTGGCACGCTGCCTTGGCACACGGCGGAAACGCCATCAAAAACGATGCCCTCACTCGCAAATCGTATGTTTGTCATTATTCGTCGGCCAGTGCCTATACCCGCCACCGACTGGCCATGCAAGAAGAACCCATTCGTATGGAATATAACGGGGCAGTAGTTTTTGCTAATCCAACGCTCAAAGACCAAGAGGATATTTTTGGGGAATAAGTACAAATACAAGATAAACCACAAAGGAATAAAGAATACAAAGAATTGATAATCAGTTTTTTATAAATAATTTATAACTTTTTAGCTGACTGCCTTTTCCGTGGTTGGTGGCTCACCAACCACCTTTGCGAAAGCAATATTCTTAGACAAATCTCTGTATTATGCCTTTTCCGTGGTTGGTGGCTCACCAACCACCTTTGCGAGAGCAATATTCTTAGACAAATCTCTGTATTATGCCTTTTCCGTGTTTGGTGGCTTACCAACCACTTTTGCGAAAGCAATTTGTAAAATTATCCAGTACTCAGGCTTTTTAGTTATTATTATATCCAGTTACTTGATATAAATTTCAACAAGTAAGTTCACAAAATCAAATTGATATATTTTTCCAATATCCTAAAAATCAGGACGATAGCCAATGGCAAAAAGCCACTTATTATAACCAATGAAAATCATCAGCGAAATTTTAATCGGATTAGTAGCCCTAGAACACTTGTATATTGTTTGGCTAGAAATGTTTGCTTGGGAAACCCGAGGCAAAAAGGTATTCAGAGGTACAATATTACCCGAACTCTTTGGCCCAACCAAAACGCTTGCAGCCAATCAGGGGCTTTACAATGGCTTTTTGGTAGCGGGCTTGGCTTGGTCGTTTTTTATTACAGATTCCCTTTGGCGGACCAACATCGCTATTTTCTTTTTGAGTTGTGTAATCGTTGCAGGTATTTATGGTGGTGCTACTGCCAGCAAAAAAATATTCTTCGTCCAAGCCCTTCCTGCTATTATTGCCTTGGCATTTGTATTAATGGCTAGGTAATTATCGGCAATTGGCTTGAAATAAAAGAGATAATAACCGTGCCACGCATTTGAAGCGTGGCACGGTTTATAAAAACTAGTTTATTCTTACAAAAAAGGCATTTTACAAACGATAGCCTTGAGTTGTTTGTTGCGAATATTAACGAAAATTTCTGTACCAATTTTAGCAAATTGAGGCGATACATAGCCCATACCGATACCCTTGTTGAGCGACGGCGACTGAGTGCCTGACGTAACCTCGCCGATAACAAGCCCCGTGGCATCTACAATTTCGTAGTGTT
>JAYWHL010000296.1:0-3215 GCA_043777715.1 Cytophagaceae bacterium
CGCATAGAAAGCTCCCCCATCGGGGGCGGGGGGGGCTGGGCTTTTTTTGTAACCAGCAACACCAACGAAAACAACCAAACCAGTACCGAGTACAAAGACTTGGAGGGCCGAGTGGTTTGTAAAAACGTATCGGGTCTCAAAACCTATTATGTTTACGACGATTTTGGCCAGCTTCGTGCCGTAATCCAACCCGCTGCCGAGGCCCTATTTCCCCCTACTGGGGGGACGACAAGCGGGCTTGATGCCTTTGCCACAGACGGCGTTTTTGCCTATGACTACGACGCCCGTGGCCGCATGACCCGTAAACGTGTGCCAGGAGCCGCCACCGTAACCATGACCTACAACGACCGAAACCTGCTGGTAAGTAGCACCGACGGCAACGCCAATACAATGACCTATATTTATGATGAACTAAACAGATCCAAAACCACCACAGACGGCCAAAACCAAATTTTGACTGAAAGTTTTTACGATGATTATACTTTTGCCAATGCCCAAGCCTATGACCAAACCCATGCTTACGGCCAAACAGCAATGGCCAACGTCAAGGGTTTGCCAACAGGAAACCGTGTATTGGTGCTAGGTACAAACAAATACATTACCAGCACCAACTACTATGAAGCCATAGGTAAGGGTACGGTGCAAAGCGTAACCTATACCGACTACGACAATCGGGGCAAAGACCGCCTTTCTTCTCTCCTAGATTTTACAGGGCGTGCTTTGGCCAGCAAACAAACCCTTGACAACAAAATAGAAACACAAACCAAACAAAGCTATGAATTGGGCGGTAGGTTAAAGGCAGTTTGTCAGAGCATCACTCCCTTCCTACTGGCAGGGGCAGGGTGGGAGCCGATTTCTCGACTTATCTACAACGACCTTGGCGAACTAACGACTAAGACTTTGGGTTGTAACCTCCAAAACGTAGATTATAGTTATGATTTAAAAAGTAGATTGATGGCTATTAATAACCCTAGTACTTTGGTTAATGATAAGGATTTGTTTGGTATGGCTTTAAGTTATGATGCAGTAGGTAATATTACCACTTGGAACTATGCCCAACCCGACCTTAACCCTATGGGCATAGCCCTAAACACGTTCAAAAACTATGCCTATACTTTTACTTATGACGGCCTTAATAGATTAAAAACCAGTAACTTAAACAAAAATAATATCTCCCTCTTTAGCAATACCCAAAACTACGATCTTAACGGTAATGTACTTACGTTGCAAAGAACCTTTAACGGCAGTATTGTAGATAACATGGCCTATACCTACCAAGGCATTAATAAACTAGGTAGTATTACCGATAACGGTACAAACCCAACTACGGGAGAGTTTTTTAAAGACGGCACAGCCAATTATACCTATGACCAAAACGGTAATTTGAAAACCGATACTGGCAAAAATATTAGCAACATTGCCTATAATTATCTAAATTTAGTGAGCCAAGTAATTGTAAATAACCAAACCTTAAACTATGTGTACACGGCCACAGGCCAAAAACTAAAATACAGCACCCCTACCAACAAATACGAATATTTTGTAGGGGTAGTTTACAAAAACGACACCATAGAATTTGTACCAACAGCAGAAGGTAGATGGATGAAAAGTGGCTTTGAGTATAACCTAAAAGACCATTTGGGTAATGTAAGAACCTCTTTTACTTGTCAAAATGGCACATTGAAAGTAAACCAAGAAAACCACTACGACCCTTGGGGGTTGAGTTTGCCTATTGGCGTTGAGGGTAAAGACCGTTTTACTTACAACTCCAAAGAAAAACAAGACGGTACTGGCTGGCTAGACTACGGAGCAAGAATGTACGACCCACAAAAGGTGGTTTGGAATGGAATTGACGTGTTAAGTGAGAAGTATTCAAATTTAAGTGGATATAATTATGTGGCTAATAATCCATTACGATATATAGACCCTGATGGGAGAGATATAGGTATTTCAGAGTTGATGAAAAATAAAGACCATGCACAAGCATTTATTCAATTTGCAAAGACTAAAGAAGGAACTAGATTTTTAAATAATTTTGCTTCTAAAGGACAAAAATTCGAATATGAAGGTAAGGTTTTTTATGAAGCAAAGGAAGCTGGAATTTATCATAATGCTGGTATCAACCTAAATTATAGTATTTCGAGAAAAGACGGAGAAAGTGCCACAACTAACCAACTAGATTTCAAAAAGGGGCTTAAATTGAATGTGAATATTGAAATAGCAAAAGAAGGATATGGAAGTGAAAATAAAATTTTTAACCTTGCGAAGTCAATTGTTCATGAATCGTTTTTACATGGAAAAAATGCTGCCGCAGATTTTAAAGACAATGGCTGGTCAGATAATTCGACTTTACCCAAAGAATATAGACAATATGGCAATCATGCTGACCACTATTATATAAGTAAAGAGTTTTTCTATCATCCAGAGAATAAGGACATTCAACTTTTCCCAATACA
Organism: Cytophagaceae bacterium; assembly: GCA_043777715.1. Taxonomy (GTDB): domain Bacteria; phylum Bacteroidota; class Bacteroidia; order Cytophagales; family Spirosomataceae; genus JAYWHL01. Next base: position 2,457 of record JAYWHL010000296.1, read on the forward strand.
GGGCTTAAGCATATTACGTCAAGTATCAGAAAATCTCAATCTAAATTACAACGATACCAAGATAAAAACTTTGATGTGGTTTTTTGATGGGTCACTAATAGATATTTCTCCTAAAAATGGACAACTAAAATATAAAAAAAATGGAACCTAAATACGCTTTATATCTTTTTTTGAGTTTGTTAATCGGGTGTAAAAATAATCAGGAGAAGGTTATATTGACATCAGGAAGGTCAATGAACCCTAATGAACCTAGGTTTGGTATAGAATTAAGCGAAACTAATTTATACTACTGCGAGGAAATTATGACCAAAAGAGGAACTTATAAATATTACCAAGGACAAATGAATTCGATCATTTTCTTGAAGATTAAAACAGATTTAAATAAATTATTTCAAGAGAAAATACTTCTTGATAAAATTATTGATGGAACTCCCTATGATTTGTATTTTGATTTCGAGGAGAGAATTTATAATACAAGATTTTACTATTTTTTTTTAAATGACAATCAATCTGAATTGATACAAAAAATCGAAAATTTTAAAAAAAATAAACTAACTGAAATAAAATATCATTTTTTCCCTCAAGAACTACTCACTCAAAATCTACCAAAACCACCATTGTAGTAACATTAGGTATTCAATTGAAAATCAAACAGTTAATTCGTTCTTTGACATCTTAAAACCAACGCCAACGCCCTAAGCTATGAATACGATGCCCTAAACAGACCTACCAAAACCAAACTAAACAACGTAATTATTT
>JAYWHL010000297.1:0-3214 GCA_043777715.1 Cytophagaceae bacterium
AGTTTTCGGCTATCTCTCGCCAGTGTTTGGACAGAAGAATTGCAGATAAAGATACTTTAGAAAAAGAAGCACTCATCTGGCAAGAAAAACGAAATACCCGAGCAACAAAGGTAAATTGGTCGTTCACAACGGACAAAGCAAGAATAAAACTCGAAAATAGGTACAATCAAATCAATCAATTAGTAAAGTAAATTAAACTGTTAGAACACTAGCAAGTTAAAATCAAAAACTCCTCTAAAATCACAAGTTTTAGAGGAGTTTTTACTTACTGGCTACTCAGGTTTATCTCACTTTTTCCAATTCTGCATTTCCGTGGTTGGTGGCTCACCAACCACCTTTGCGAAAGCAATATTCTTAAACAAATTTCTGTGTTACGGTATTTTTTGTAAAATTGTCCAGGACTCCAGTACTCAGGCCAATATCTATTTAATTGATTTATCTCACTCTTTCCAATTCTGCTTTTATTTCATCGGTTAGTGCCTTTAGCTTGTCGATGGCTAAGGTAGGTTGGGGGAGTTCGGTACTTACAAAAGCTACACATTCCCATACTTCTAGTACCTCTTTGGCATCGATTTCAATGGTTGGGTGTTTCATATTATCTGCACTTAACAATAAATTCCCCTTGATTTTCAATTGATTATAAACTCTTCGGTAAGTAAAGCCTTGTTGTCTAAGTACCACGATATAGTTTTTTCCGTCAATAATATTCTTCCAGTCCGATACTTGTTTACCAATCAAAATTGCCCCGTTAAAGGCAAAATCTGACCCCGCTTCAAAACCACGATACACGCCAAAAGGTAAAAATGGTAAATCAATTTTGGACAAACTATTTAAAAAGGAAGCTGATTGATTTTTTTGAAGGTAATCAACCACTTGATTTTGTCTTAAATAAGGTACAGTCGTTCCTGATTTGGGCTGAGTATTTTCTTGATTTCTTGGTATTTCTTTAAAAATAGACTCCTCAAAAGGCTTAATAATTGGTTTTTCTAAGGGTTTTACTGGCTCTGATTTTTTTTCTTGAAGGTCTTCTTTTTCTATGGAATCTTTAAAGAACTTATCCACAATTTCGGAAAGCGGCTTTGGGTCGTTTATTTTTTCGGGTTCGGGCGTTACTACTGGCTTTTGCTGACTTTGTTCTAACAAATCAGGCGTTGAACGCACCCTTCTTAAATCATTTTTGATGAGGTCATCAATCGAAATTCCAAAAATTCGGGCAATCGTTTGTAGATTATCATAGTTTGGATTTGCCCTTGCTTCTTCATAAGCCCCTAATAATGAACGCTTTATTCCGATTCTTCGTGAGAATTGTTCTTGCGTAAGGCCATTTAGCCTACGGAGATATTTTATATTATTGCTAATGATAGACACGTTATTATGTTTTTCCTTTGTTGTAAATCTGGGTTTGGTATAGTAAATCTACAAAAAAGTAAAGAAATGTTAATATTTAAGGAATAATACCTAATTTTATTAAACACAATCAAAACTAAATACAAAAATATGAATACAACATTAGCCTCTCCAAACCTCGCTATTGACATACAAACAATATTTAATGCCCAGAAAAAAAATGCAAATAATATCGCTCAAAGCACTGCCAAAGAACGTATTGCCAAGCTAAAAGCTATTTTGAAATGGTGCAATGTAAACGAGCAAAGTATTAAAGATGCACTTTTTGCCGATTATAAAAAACCTGCTGATGAAGTAATGATTGGCGAAGTGATGGGAGTTGGAGGCGAGTTGAAACATCTGATTAGTAATTTATCGGATTGGATGAAACCTCAAAAATTACCAACGCCGTTAAATATGATTGGCAGTAGTAGTTATGTAAAATACGAACCAAAAGGCGTTTGTTTAATTATCTCGCCATGGAATTACCCCTTCAATCTTTCTATCAAGCCCTTGGCACAAGCCATTGCGGCAGGAAATACTGCCATTTTGAAGCCATCAGAAATGACTCCACATACGTCGGCTTTGCTCAAAAAAATGTTAAACGAATTATTTGATGAAAACGAAGTAGCAGTAATTGAAGGCGGTGTTGAAACTTCTTCTGAATTATTAGAACTGCCCTTTAATCATATTTTCTTTACGGGTAGCCCCAATGTGGGTAAGGTGGTGATGACTGCCGCCGCAAAAAATCTAACTTCGGTTACCTTAGAATTAGGCGGAAAATCTCCCGCCATTGTAGATGAAACAGCCAATATCAAGAAAACCGCCAAACATTTAGCTTGGGGAAAATGGCTAAACAATGGTCAAACGTGTGTAGCTCCTGATTATATTTTAGTACAAGAAAGCGTGAAGGACGATTTAGTGAATGCACTAAAAAAGGCCATTAACGATATGTATAGCCCTGATGGACAGGCGGTTGAAAAATCTGATAGTTATTGTAGAATTGTGAACGCTAGGCATTTTAACAGAATTACGGGTTTGCTTGAAGATGCCGTTAATCAAGGGGCAAACATCGCCACGGGTGGGCAGGTAAATCAAGCCGATAACTTTATTGCCCCTACTATTTTGACCAATGTTTCTGATAAAATGAGAATAATGCAAGAAGAAATATTTGGCCCAATTTTACCAATCGTACCCTATACCAATCTTTCTGATGCAATTGCGATTATTAATGGTCGAGAAAAACCTTTGGCATTATATATTAATAGTGGAAATAATAAAAATATCAATCAAGTTTTAAATAATACCTCGTCGGGCGATGCCGTTATTAACGACACCGTGATACATTATGGAAACGTGGAAATGCCATTTGGGGGCGTTAATAATTCTGGTATCGGTAAATCAGGCGGATTTTTCGGTTTTCAAGAATTTTCAAACGCAAAAGGAGTTATGAGACAACGCTTTGGAGATTTTAGTATGATTTATCCTCCTTACACCAAAACAACGTCTAAATTGGTAAACTTTTTTGTTAAATATCTTTAGTTTTAACATTCACAAAACGCAAAGCCTGACAGGCTTTGCGTTTTGAATTTTAAACGTTTTGAATTAATCTATCCAAATGAGGCTATCTATATTTATTTTTTTATTTCAATTTTTCGTTTTAGGCATCAAGGCACAAGAAAGCCTTAATACCAATCCCAGCTGCTTAAAGTGGAGGCAAATCGACCTTGAAAATTTTAAGGTAATTTACCCTCAAGGTGCTGAAAATCAGGCACAACAAGTTGCCAAACGATTATCTAATTTATATTTACCTGTGGCAAAAACACTA
>JAYWHL010000298.1:0-3212 GCA_043777715.1 Cytophagaceae bacterium
TTTTTCTTTCCAGGCACAGCAGGGTCTATGGCAATTACTGGAGTGATTCCTGTGATTGGGTCAGCCTTGCTATTAATATCAGGATTTGTACCCTTGTTAGGGTCTGTGATTTTATTACAGTCGGCAGGAAGGTTGTCAGTGATGAACTGAACCACATAATCAGCCTTTACTAAGCCCTCGAAAATGTAATATCCTGTGGCATCTGTGGTAGTAGTTTTGAGAACAGCAAGCGGTTTGCCACTAGCATCTACACTCCATAACTTAACAGTTACATCTTTCACACCTTTTTCGCCCAAATCTTGAATGCCATTTTCATTGACATCTTTCCAAACAAAGTCCCCAATTGAGCCATAAGCAGGCACGATACCCGCATCAATGTTCATGATGTTTTTCTTGGCTGGAACAGCAGGGTCAATCTTAACCACTGGCGAAATTCCAGTAGCTGGATCAGCTTTACTATTAATATCTGGATTTGAACCTTTGTTAGGGTCTGTGATTTGCTTACAGTCGGCAGGAAGGTTATCCGTTAAAAACTGTACGATATAATCAGCTTTTGCCAATCCATCAAACAAGTAATATCCATTGGCGTCTGTGGTGGTGGTTTTCAAAACTGCCAATGGTTTTCCAGAAGCATCAGCACTCCACAATTTTACGATTACATCTTTTACGCCTTTTTCGCCGCTATCTTGAATACCGTTAGCATTGGCATCTTTCCAAACATAATCACCTATTGAGCCAAATATTGGCACAATACCTGCATCAATGTTAGTAATGTTTTTCTTCCCTGGCGTACCTGGGTCTATCTTAATTACTGGCGTAATTCCAGTTGTTGGGTCAGCCTTGCTATTAATGTCAGGATTTGTTCCTTTGTTAGGGTCTGTAATTTGCTTACAGTCGGCTGGCAAGTTGTCAGTAACGAATTGTACGATATAATCGGCTTTGGCTAAACCTTCAAAAATATAATAGCCATTTGCATCTGTTGTAGTGGTTTTCAAAACTGCCAATGGTTTTCCCGAGGCATCAACACTCCACAATTTTACGATAGCATCTTTAACGCCTTTTTCCCCTGCATCTTGAATACCATTTGCATTAACATCTTTCCATACATAATCGCCAATTGAACCAAAAATTGGCACAATACCTGCATCTATGGTCATATTATTTTTAGCAATTCCAGTACCAGCGGCATCAATGGTTACTTTTGGAGAGAAACCGTCTGTACCAGCATCACTATCTTTAAGGTCATTGCCTCCTTTGTCTGGGTCAGTCAATAAATTACAATCAGACGGTAGGTCAGCGGTAACAAATTTTACTTTATAATCACCCGACATCAACGAGTCAAACAAATAAGCTCCATTGGCATTTGTTTTAACACTTTTGATTGGCGTTGTTCCTGTTACGCCATTAGTTACAGCATATAACTGTACGGTAGCGTTTGGAATGCCTTTTTCGGTTGCATCGTCTTGGATTCCATTGGCATTTACGTCTTTCCAAACGTAATCACCAATAGAGCCATACGGCCCTTGTTCGATAATAATATCGCAACAGCCCGTTTGTGGGCAGTTAGCTAGGGTAGTTCTAAAACCATAACGTCCCACACTTTTGATAGTGAGAGATTTGTCGGTATTAAGTGTAACTCCTTTTGTATTGGCAGTGATTAGCACACCGTCTTTATACCATTCTATATTATTGTAAGCACCCGAAAAAGGTACAGTTACTGTAAACTCATATCCTGGATAAAAAGTAATAGGTACAGAAAAACAAGTAGCGTCATAGTCATCTTCTGTCAAGATGCCATTGTTTGGAGTAGAGTCGGGGTCGGTGCCGCCTGTCATGGCTGAAACCTCGGCTATATTAAACCATACGCCCTGAGATTCTACTTTGGCATCTACTCTCAAGATGGCCGAATCTCCTTTGGCTACTGTTCCAACATTCCAACTACCCGAAGCACTGGTATAAGACCCAGTTCCTCTTAGTACTGCATTATTGAGGTAGGTAACGCCGCCCACAGGCAATGTGTTACTAACTCTAACGCCAGTAGCATCGGCTCCGCCTTCGTTCTTTACTGTAATAGTATAAGAAACGGTTGAACCGATGGTTGGAAGAGAATTACTTACTTTCATCTTGACCTTGAGGTCGGGCGATTGAGCAAATACAGCAAAAGAAGACAGGAACATAAATGCCCCCGTCAACATCGTAACGAACGATTGCCGATGATAATTGGTGTTGTTTTTTGAGGATAGCCAGTCAATACTGGCTACGGGTTGTTCTCCGAACCCGAGGTTTAAGTTTTTTAAGTTTTGCTTAAAAAACTGGCTCACATTCACCCCATTTAGGAAGTGTAAAATTGCATTCATTGCGTAGATGGTTTGTGTCCTATAATTCAAAAAGGAGCTCAATAATTGGGTATTTATTGGGTAGATAGGTATGTCGTTCTTGGACTGGTCTGGTGGATCTGCACTTGGGGTGCATTGAAGCATATCTTCCACCTGCCTACAAAGAGGCACTGAACTTCTCGAAAGAGAAAAGTCGTCTGAGAGGGGCGAACTAGAATTCTCGTTCTTGACAGAAGTTGGCGAGAATTGCTTTGTAAAAGTTCTTTTCATTTGCAATAAGTTAAGTTACAACCGAAGAATTTAGACATAATTACCAATTAAAAGATAACGGTATCATCGGCGTTGCTATTAGGACTACGGATTCGACTGATAATTATCGAAAAAGTAACTAGAAGCACCACAAAAGAGTAGATACAGTTTTTCCTGTTTTAATTAGTACTAAAATTATGCCAAACTACTTGTTTTCGGCTTTTTTTATGGATTTTCAGATAAAAAAAAATTATTTACCTGATTATTAGGATATTAACACTCAAAATTTGCAAAAAATAAATTCACTTTCTAAAAATAACCCTTGTGTTTAAAGACAAAAACACTAGAATATGTGCTGAAATAAGGGGTTTCGTGGTTTAGCTAAAACTATGCCAAAAACATCAACTTTTAACCAAAGCACCTAATTATATATATAGTATTCTTACTAATATCTTTGCTATATGTACTCAATTTTGAATATTTATAGCTTAAAATCAATCAATATTTATCTATAACGGTTACCAATTACCTCATTTTTCTTCACAAAAACAAACAAAGATATGGATAATTGACTAACAGTAAAAATTGGTAACCAATAATATAGATAATTGATTACCAATTTGCAAA
>JAYWHL010000299.1:0-3212 GCA_043777715.1 Cytophagaceae bacterium
ATTACCTTAGCTTTTTTGGCTTGCCTTAAACAATTTCTGTTTTTCTTCTTTAGAAAGACTCTCGTAGCCTGATTTTGATATTTTATCGAGAATACTATCGACTTCGGCATCGTCTGGATAGTCGCTTGATGATGTATTAGCATACAGACCTCCACTTTGTGATTTTTCTGAACGGTAGGTTACTTTCATTGAGGGGCGGTTGTTAGAAGTTTGGCGTGGTGATGGTTTGAACAATTTAGCAATAAAATCAAGGGTACTGGTAATGGGCGAACCTAAATCTGTACCATTTTTGAGCAATAATATAAAAACATAACCAAACAAAGCCCCGCCTAGGTGTGCAAAATTGCCCCCTGCATTGTTGCCCGATGTAGAAACCCAAGACAATATAACCATAAAAGCGGCGATGTACTTGATGCGAATTGGCCCTAAAAACAACATAAAAAAGGTGTAATTGGGCAAAAGCGTTGCCGCAGCCACCACCACCGCCAAACCCGAGGCCGACGAGCCAATGAGCGTAGCCTGAATGGCAGAACCTTTGAAAATTGGAAAGAGATTATAAACCAACAGAAAAGTAAGCCCTCCTGCAATTGCCCCTAGAATATAAAGATTAACGAGGCGTTTGCTGCCAATATACTCTTGGATAAGCCTGCCAAACCAGTAGAGCGTAAGCATATTGAAAAGAATATGAAAGGGGTCTTCGTGGGCGAAGGCATACGTGAGTAGTGTCCAAGGCCGATACAGCAATACTGGCAAAGAAGCAGGGAGTTTTATGTAACTAAGCAAGGTGTTATAAACCGCCACGGATTGACTAAGAAGCAGAATGCCCTTTATCAAAATTAGAAACAGAAATACCACCACATTGATAACTATCAACTGGATAAGGCCATTGTTTCGCTTGGCAAAAGCATCTTTGAATTCGTCAAGAAATCCTGCCATAAGTACAAATAAAAAAGATGAATGTAGGGTAATGAATACTATACAATTTCAAAACGTAAATTTTAGAATCTAATTATAGAATGTAGTTCAATATAATTTTGTTCTGTACCGCTCCCAGTATTTCAGCAACAAAAAGCCTACCAACATACCCCCTAAGTGAGCAAAGTGAGCAACGTTGTCGCCAGGGAGAATAATAAGCCCCGAATAAACTTCCATTACTCCATATAAAGCTACAAAATATTTTGCTTTAATAGGGAAAGGTATCAAAAAAAGATACATTTCTCTATCAGGAAACAAATACCCAAAGGCAATAATCAAGCCAAATATTGCCCCAGAAGCCCCAACCATAGGCACAGAGGCCGTAACATCAAATAATTTTTGGGCATAGGCCGTGGTTTCGGCGATAAATTGTGGGGCGTTGGGTTGGGCTTTGAATTGCTTTACAAATTCGTTGTTATCTAAATAGAAATGGGCATCAAAACGATTAACAAATTCTAAAAAACTAAGGTAATTGGGTTTACTCAAAAATGTTTCTACACCCACTTGCAAAGGATAGAGTTCGAGATAAAGCCAAATAGAGTAAATAACGCCTGCACCTATGCCTGTAACGAGATAATAAAAAAGGAATCGTTTAGGCCCCCAAGTGTGTTCCAGAAGCGACCCAAATATCAGCAATCCAAACATATTGCTTAAAAGATGGTTGAAACTCCCGTGCAAAAACATATACGTAAACAGTGTATAAGGCTGATAAACAAACTCATGGCCAGGGCTATTGATGTAATACAAACCAAAAATATGCCCAAAATTTATACGCAAAATTTCTGCAATCAAGTACAAAAAAACATTGACGATTAATAAATTCCGAACGATTGGGGTAAAATTAAACATGGCTAAAAAGTAGTGTAAGGGGTATCTTATAGGCAATAAACAGTATTTTAACAGAAAAAATTCACTTAATTACCGCTACTTTTCCCACTTGAGTTTCTTGGCCTTTGGCATCGGCCATTAGCACAAAATAGATTCCCGCCCCCGTAAGACTTGCGTTCCACGAAACCGTTCCGCCATTGGCTTTGGCTTCAAAAACGGCCTGACCTGCGGCATTACTTATTTTTACGATACAATTATCAATCAGCCCGTCAATTACCACCAAGCCCGTATCGGTTGGCCTAACGGGATTCGGATATATCTTTACGGTGTTTAGATTTTCGTTGGGTTCAGAAGCATCTCCCCTGTAACTCACTATCCCTCTGGGTGTTTTGATGAATAGTTCGCCCGTGGTTGTCATTTCCAATGCCGTGATTTGGCTACTGGGCAAAGGGCTATTTTTTTCGTTAAAATACAGTATTTGCTCGCTACCGTCGGCACTAAACAAAAACAGGCCGTTGGTAGTACCAATCCATTTTTTGTTACCACCGTCCACGGCAATAGTTGTGGCAGTTTCGTTGGCCAGTAAATACCGACGGTCTATCACGGGACGATAGGCGTTGATATTTCCAAAAGCTAAATTCGGACTATCAAACACGGCTACTCCCCTATCTGTACCTACCCAAATTTGCCCTTTTCGGTCGGCTATAATGCTCAATACATTGCTACTGGGCAAAGCCCCTTGGCCTTGGCTAGTACCCAAAACAACTCGCCTGTTTGTCTTGGAATCACTAACCAAAATACCTTGATAATAGCCTAGTTTACTCCAGTTAAAACCATTGTCGTCTATCAAAACCGAGTCTTTTCTAACTTTGAAATAAGCATCACTTTCGCTTGGATTTTTGGTACTAAAACTATTATTTTGACCAAAAAGTAAACCATTTTTAGCATCGGCTACCCAAAGTTTATCATTGACTAATACAGCCATTTGAGGGATTTCAAACAATAAACTATTGAATATCTGCCATTTACCCAAGGCATATTTTTCTATTTTCCCTTTTTCACTAATTAGTCCATTCACAAGTTTTTGGTTGGGCGAAAGATTTCTTAGTAAGGTTGTTGTGTTATTTTGAAGACTAAAAATACTTTTTGAATTTACGGAATAGGCCAATAATTCATTTTGATTCCCTTGATAAACGCCTTCTATATTTTGGTTAAAAAGAGCGTAAGGTTGCCAATTGCCAAAATACTGGAGATTAGTTTCTGGCCTGAGATTTGCCTTAAAAATACCTTGGTCGGTGGCCAAATAAAAAGCATCATTAATTAATAACTTGTTCACTTTCAGGCTCTTGCCATTGGGGCCAATGTTGCGATAGGTTTCTTTGATGGTAAAGTCTTTGAGGTTTAATATG
>JAYWHL010000300.1:0-8957 GCA_043777715.1 Cytophagaceae bacterium
AGAAATCCAATTTTCTTTGTTCGATTTTTTGTGCTTAGGAATTACGTTTTTGTTGGTTGCGATTCACGAGGAAATTTTGGCTAGAGGTATTTTGATTTCTTTAATGAACCATGCTTTTAAGCCTTATATTTCTCTATTAATTTCTTCTCTGATTTTTGGAGCGTTACATCTATTTAATGCAAATGTTACCTATTTGAGTTTTGTAAATATTTGTTTAGCAGGGGTTTGGCTCGGAATCTCTTACATCTACAAATTAAATTTGTTGTTTCCAATCGGCCTACATTTTGGTTGGAACTTTTTTCAAGGACCAGTTTTGGGTTTTGAAGTAAGCGGTAATACTACCTTTACTATTTTAAAACAACAACTTTTTGGTTCTAGTCTCTATAATGGAGGTGCTTTTGGCTTCGAGGGTTCAGTTTTTGCAATTCCTGTTTTGGTCATTGGTGTTTTTTGGATTTATCAAAAATTTGCTCATTAATATTTTAATCCGATTATGGAAATTTTTCAGGGTACTGCCCAATATGTTGCGACAAGAGATTTACAAGTAGCCGTAAATGCGGCAGTTGCTTTAGAAAAACCATTGCTTGTAAAAGGCGAGCCTGGCACTGGAAAAACGCTTTTGGCCTATGAAATAGCCAAGGCTTTGGGTAAAGAAATGTATGTTTGGAATATTAAATCTACAACCTCTGCCCAACAAGGATTATACGAATATGACGCCGTTAGTAGGTTGAGAGACAGCCAGTTAGATCAAGGTAAGATAGATGATATTAGTAATTATATCAGAAAAGGAAAACTATGGGAGGCTTTTGAAAGTGAGGAACAAGTAGTTTTATTGATAGACGAAATTGATAAAGCCGACATAGAATTTCCCAACGATTTATTACAAGAATTGGACAAAATGGAATTTTATTGTTATGAGCTTAAAGAAACGATTCGTGCCAAAAAACGGCCTATTGTTATTATAACATCTAACAATGAAAAGGAATTGCCTGATGCTTTTTTAAGAAGATGTTTTTTTCATTTTATCAGTTTTCCTGATAGAGAAACGATGCAAAAAATAGTAGATGTGCATTATCCTGCCCTTGACCAAAAAATGGCAGACGAAACACTTCGACTTTTTTATAGTATCAGAGAAGTAAGGGCATTAAAAAAGAAACCTTCAACCTCGGAACTCGTAGATTGGATGAAACTTTTGATTTTGGGTAAAGTTAGTCCTGAACTGTTAGAAGAGTATCAATTTAATACTGAAATTCCTCCATTTATAGGTTCATTGTTAAAAAATGAATCTGACGTAATGCTTTACGAAGCCCTAAGAACAAAAGCAAGAAAAAGTTTTTAGGTTTTAAAGATGATTTAAGTGTAATTACAGGCTTCTCTTCAATGCTATTATCTTCTATGTTTTTGATTGACACCTGATATACCGCTGATAATCAAATCATTTGAACTCGAAAATCAATTTATAAAAATGAAAAAAAAGATTGAAACCGTTATCATCATGGCCCTAGGAGGCGGCTTTGTTTCTTGGTTGATTTTAATAAGTACTACTGTACATATTCCTATTTTGGTTTCGGTGCTTGTGGGAATGGGACTAGGATTAATGCAACCCAAATGGGGAATGTACTATGTGCTTGGTTTTTTTGGAATTGTGCTTTTGTCTATTTCTTTGCTTCAAGACCAAGGTTTAGTACCGAAAGAAAAGGACGTGATGGCTTTTTGTAAATATGCCGTAATCGGTACCTCATTAGTAGCTGGATTTATAGGTAGTTTGACCAAGAAGCTATTTTGATTCCTAGATTTCTCAATCCAAAAACCTGTTTTTAGTTATTAACGTTATTCAAAAAAAATATTTATAGAATGTCTTCAATAATAGATTATTCCAAACGCACATTAGACGAATTATTGGTTGAAGAGAAGAAAATTAAAAATAACCAATATTTTTCGGCCTTTGGCATAGGGTTTTTGTTTGCAGTGATGGCTTACGGCCTTGTTATGAATGGTTTTGGCGTTTTATACACCGTAATTCCAATCGGTTTAGGGTATTTAATTTCAAAAAGCTCACAAAAACAAAAAGAAATGCTAAAACAAATTCGAGAAGAAATTAAAAATCGAATTTAAGTTTAATCAATTGATTTTTAAGGTTTTATACGAGTTAGGATTTGTGTGAATACGCCAATTTATCAATATTTTTATCTAATATTTTCAGATGTTTTTAGAGTTTTTTCTTTTTTTACGAGCCAACAAACTACCCATCAGTATTTCAGAATATTTACTGTTGCTCCAAGCCCTTGAAAAAGGGGTAATCAATACAAGTGTCGATGATTTTTATGCGGTTTCTAGGGCGATTTTTGTAAAAAATGAACAGTTTTTGGATAGATACGACGTACTTTTTGGGCAATTTTTCAAAAATAGGACATCAATTAGTGAAGAAGTCCTAGAAAAAGTAGCCGAGGATTGGCTTAAATCGTCTTTAGAAAGGGAATTTTCCGATGAAGAAAAAAAGGCCATACAGGAAATGGGAGGCTTGGACGCCCTGCTTAAAAGGTTTTCAGAGTTATTGGAAGAACAAAAAGAAAAACACGAGGGTGGTAATAAATGGATTGGTACTAACGGCACCTCTAAGTTTGGGAACAGTGGTTTTAATAATGAGGGCATAAAAATAGGAGGGGAGAACAAGCCAGGAGGAGGAAACAAAGCGGCAACTAAAATTTGGGAACAAAGAGCCTACCAAAATTACGATGATGAAGTAGAATTAAATACTCGAAACATTAAAATGGCCTTGAGGAAACTCCGAATTTTGACTCGTGAAGGGGTAGAAGATGAACTTGATTTAGAGTCCACCATTGACGAAACTTCACGTAATGGCGGACTTTTGGATATAAAAATGCAAGCTACCCGTAAAAATAAGGTAAAACTGTTGCTATTGTTAGACGTTGGTGGCTCTATGGACGAACATATTGAGTTATGCTCTCAGTTGTTTTCGGCAGCAAAATATCAATTTAAGCACCTTGAACATCTTTATTTTCATAATTGTATCTATGAAAATTTATGGAAAGACAATAGCAGAAGAAACGAAAAAATAGCTACTTGGGAGATTTTACATAAATATAACCAAGATTATAAGGTCGTGATTGTAGGCGATGCTTCGATGTCGCCCTATGAGATAACCCACCCAAGAGGAAGCATTGAGCATTACAACGAAGAAGCAGGGCTAGTTTGGTTAGAAAGGTTAAGTAGCCATTTTAAAGATATTGTTTGGCTAAATCCCATTTCGGCTGGTTACTGGCAATATACGCCTAGTATTAAATTGGCAAGAACTTGGTCAGAAAACAGAATGTTTCCGCTCACAATGAGCGGTTTATCCTCGGCTATGAAGTGCCTTAAAAACTCTAAAATCAAGTTTGACCAAGTATAATGAAAGTTTTTTATGAACCTAATATCGAGCAAAATGAATGTTTGACAGAGGTCGAATCTGGTCATGCCATTCGAGTTTTGAGATTATCAAATAATGACCAAATAGAGGTTTTGGACGGAAAAGGGGGGGCTTTTATAGCCGAAATCATTAATCCAAATCCCAAAAAGTGCCTTTTAAAAATTCTAAAAAAGCATATCATTCCCAACAAAAAGCCTTTTTACATACATTTGGCAATCGCCCCGACCAAAAATTTGGACAGAATAGAATGGATGATAGAGAAATGTGTTGAAATCGGAATTGATGAAATTACTTTTCTGAAATGTGAACGTTCTGAACGAAAAGAGTTAAAAGTTGAACGAATAGAGAAAATAGCCATCGCTGCAATGAAACAGTCAGGAGGTTTGTTTTTGCCAAAAATCAATGAATTATTGCCCTTAAATACGTTTTTGAAGCTAGATAGTCAGAATAAACCTTCTCAAAAATTTATTGGCTATATCACAGAAAGCGTAGAAATTTCGTTATACAATTCTGCAAAGATTGGTCAAAATTATTTATTTTTGGTCGGGCCAGAAGGAGATTTTTCTGAAAAAGAATTAGAACAAACGAATAGTTTTGGCTTCCAAAAAGTCAATCTTGGGTCAAAACGACTTAGAACAGAAACTGCTGGATTGGTGGTTTGTCATACTTTAAACTTAATTAATTCGTGAGTAAATTTATAAAGTTATCTTTTTTGGTTTTTTTCTTTTCTGCATTTGGTTCTGTAATTGCACAACCATCGTACAAAATTGCCAAAATGAAATATGGTGGGGGTGGAGATTGGTATTGTAACAAAACGTCATTACCTAATTTGATTAAGTTTAGCAATACCAACCTCCGACTGAATATTTCTACCGAAGAAGACATCGTTGAGCCAGGTAGTCCAGAATTGTTTTCATATCCTTTTGTTCATTTAACAGGCCATGGCAACGTACTTTTTAGTGATGCTGAAGCTCAGAATTTAAGAAAATATTTGATTTCTGGAGGCTTTTTACATATCGACGATAATTATGGACTTGACAAATACGTTAGAAGAGAAATGAAAAAGGTTTTCCCCGAATTAAATTTCGTTGAACTTCCCCTTAACCACCCAATTTATAGACAGAAATATGTTTTTAATGGTGGTTTGCCCAAAGTACACGAACATGATAGCAAAGCTCCACAAGGATTTGGACTTATTTTTGAAGGAAAATTAGTTTGTTTTTTTAGCTATGAATGCGACCTTGGTAATGGCTGGGAAGACCAAAGTGTTTACAACGACCCCGAAGAAATTAGGCAAAATGCCTTGAAAATGGGAGCAAATATTCTTTTCTTTGCTTTAACAAAATATTAATTCAAAACTTAACCATCATGCAACTCGTACTCCCCACTTTTTTAGTTCACTGGTACCTAAGTTTATTTAGCCAAACGTTTTTTTTGCACAGGTATTCCGCACACAAAATGTTTACGATGAATAAATTTTGGGAAAGATTCTTTTTCTTTCTAACCTATATTTCGCAAGGCTCATCTTTTTTGAGTCCAAGGGCTTATGCAATTCTCCACAGAATGCACCATGCCTTTTCCGATTCAGAAAAAGATCCACATTCTCCGCATCATACCCAAAATGTTTTTACAATGATGTGGAAAACAAAAGACATTTATACGGCCGTTTTGAACAAAAAAGCAAAAATCGAAGAACGTTTTGAGAGAAATTACCCAGAATGGAATTTTATTGAAAAACTTGGCGATAACTGGATTTCAAGGGTTTCGTGGGGAGTGGCATATATTGCGATATATGTTTTAGGATTTGTTTATTTCGATATGCACTGGGCTTTTTTCTTGTTGTTGCCAATTCACTTTTTGATGGGGCCAATCCATGGTGCTATCGTAAACTGGAGTGGACATAAATACGGCTATCAAAATTATGATAATAAGGATAAGTCAAAAAATTCGTTGATTTTAGATTTTTTGATGATGGGCGAACTTTTTCAAAACAATCATCACAAACTACCTCAACGTGTAAATTTTGCTACTAAATGGTTTGAACTCGACCCCTCGTATCCAATCATAAAACTATTGAATTGGCTAAAGATTATTAAAATAAAATCGGAATAAAGGCGATTTTATATAATTAGTTGAAAACACAGAAGTCCGAATATTTTCGATGAAGTCTTGAATTTATTTTTATGGCAACAAAAAAGCCCCTTCTTTACTAGAGAAAGGGCTTTTTTGTATTTATAAGTAGTTTAACAAAAGTAATGCGGTTTTTGATAAATTTTAATTAATTGATAATCAGGCGATTAAACTTCTATCTTCTCGTTTCTACAATCTATCTTCTACTTACAAAAGCTATTTTGACAATACAAATTTGGTTGTAATAGTTTCTGTATTCGTTTTGGTTTTCAAAAAATAAACCCCATTTATCAGCTTAGACAAATCTATGGTGTTGTTGGTGCTGGCCGTATTGGCAATCATACTTTGGAATACAAGCGTACCAGAGGAATCATAAATTTCAAAATTCAAATCTTTTGTACCCTTAAAATAGGCTTGAATGGTGGTATATGCTGAACTCGGATTAGGAGCAACGTTTACGATTAGATTATCAGGGGTTGGCAAGATAATCTTTTGTGATATTATAGATTTTCTTAATTGTGAGGTATTTAAGATGGCATACACTCGTTTTTTTTGGTCATTTGTAAAAATATTCAAACAAGCATCTGGCGAATAATCCATATAGTTTTCAGTCATATTACGAATCCTTGACGAACAGTTTGAAAACACATCTTCACAGGTTTTTAGCAAATTACTTTTTTCAATTTGTGGGGTATCGTTACAATAGTCGTTTCCACAAAAATCGTCTCCCCAAGTATGAATCAACCCCAACCAATGCCCAATTTCGTGCGTGGCAACTCTTCCCAAACCGTACAGATTTGAAGTAACTGTTCCAATGTTTCGTCCAAAATGAAAGTGAGGTACATAAATCCCATCTGTTTTTTGTTTTGCCAAGAGCGAGGGCGGAAAACCTGGAACAGCATCAGAATATGGAAATTGAGAAAATCCAATCGTACCCGTTAGTTTTGGTACTACCCAAATGTTGAGGTACTTATCCGAAGGCCAATAAGCGATATTTGAGAGTTCTACATCGCCCATGTTGTAGGGGTCATAGGTGTCTTTGTTGTTATAATCTCTTGTGATTCCATTGGTTGGTTGGCCTTTGGGGTCGGTGGTGGCTAAATAAAATTCAATTTCCATGTCAGCCCCAACAAGGTTTGTGTTAAAACCTGCCGTGTTGGCTTTTCTTCTAAAATCTTCATTCAAAACCACAATTTGAGACTGTATTTGGGCTTCTGAAATATTTGGATTATTAGCCCCTCCGATAAAATTACTCGAATTGTTGTGAACCACGTGTACCACAACTGGAATCTGAATAACGGCAAGGCTACCCTCTTCTTTTATGTTTTCTTTTTTCTTCAAGTATTCAGTAACTTTTTTCTCCAGTAATGCTCTACTGGTATGCCAATCCGCATGTTTTTTTGCCATGGCATTGTCCAAATTTTGATGGGAACAGTTTCTTGATTCATTATCTTGCGAAAAAAGAAAGTTAGGCAAGATACAAATACTTATAAATGTCAATAATCTCTTCATTGTTTTTAACTCTCGTGTTTTTCGTAAGCACTAATTATTTCTCTAACTAATCGATGTCTCACTACATCTTTTCCATCAAGTTCAACAAATCCTATACCTTTAACGTCCTTTAAGATAAAAAGTGATTCAGAAAGCCCTGATTTTTGATTTTTTGGTAAATCCACTTGCGATTTATCTCCAGTGATAATGGTTTTTGAATCAGGTCCCATTCTGGTCAAAAACATTTTAATTTGCATAGGCGTAGTGTTTTGGGCTTCGTCCAATAAAATAAAAGCATGATTCAACGTTCTTCCACGCATATAGGCCAAAGGGGCAATTTCGATGGTACGGTTTTCTAAATAAAATTTCAGTTTTTCTGCTGGAATCATATCATCTAGGGCATCATAGATTGGCCTGAGATAAGGGTCTATTTTCTCTTTTAAATCGCCTGGCAAGAATCCCAAATTTTCGCCCGCTTCAACGGCTGGACGAGTTATTATTATTTTCCGAACTTCTTTGTTTTTTAATGCTTTTACGGCAATGGCAACGGCAGTATAGGTTTTGCCAGTACCTGCTGGGCCAACAGCAAAAACCAAATCATATTGTTTGGTAGCTTCCACCATCTTGCGTTGGTTGTCTGTCCTTACTCTAATTACATTGCCCCTCGTGCCGTAGAGCAATACATCTTCTTCTTTAGGTGCAATGCTTCCAGCCGATGTTTTTTCTAATTTCAGATTAGCCGTGGCTTCCCCAATTGCCATTTTTTCAAACTGTTCTGTATTAAATTTACCAGTTGTTTGAAAGTCTTCCAAAAGGGTTTCTATTACTTCCGAAACTTTGATAAGGTCTTGTGGCGAACCTTTTAAAATGATTTGGTCGCCCCTTGGAACGATTTTGGTTAGCGGAAAACTAGCCGCAATGTTTTTGATGTTAATATTGTCTTGGCCGAGAAAGTCTGACACCGAAACTTCTTCTAACGAGATTATTTTTTCTAGCAATTCTATTTATTTTTAAGATTTTATTTAGACGTAAATTTAAGGTAGTTTTTTTGCTTCTATTGGATTCTCTCCAAAAACTTGTCCATATTTGTAAAATTATAGCCAATATTGTTTTGGAAGCACAAATTCCAATCGGTCGTCAGGTTTTTAATTCTTTAAGCTCAATTTAGTTAATTTTTAGTTTTTAATAATGGATAATCAGCGTTTTTCAAATAATTCAGTTCCCAAAAAGCGATTAGGTTTTGCTGGAGGGCAAATCAATGGGGCAAATCAATGGCTAGAAACAGGATTGGGCAAAGTTCCACCTCAATCTTTAGACATGGAAGAGGCTGTTTTGGGTGCAATTATGGTAGAAAAAGATGCCCTTACCCAAGTAATAGATTCGTTAAGTCCACAAAGTTTTTACAAAGATTCTCATCAACGTATCTATCGAGCCATTTTAGCCCTTTTTGCTAATTCCGACCCTGTGGATTTATTAACTGTTAAGGCTCAATTAGTAAAAAACGGGGAATTAGAAATGGCGGGTGGGGCGATTTATTTGGCACAATTAACCGAAAGAGTGAGTTCCGCTGCCAATATTATTTTTCACTCGTCTATTATTATTCAAAACTCGATTAAACGAGAATTGATTAAAATATCTTCTGATATTGGCAAAGATGCCTTTGAGGACACCTCCGATGCTTTTGAACTCCTCGACCGTGCCAACCAAGCTATTTATGCCGCAACCGACCAAAGTGTTCGGAAAAGTTATGCAGATATGGGTTCGTTGATGGCAATGGCCTTGGAAGAGCTAAAACTAAAAGGAGGTCAAAAAGATGGATTGACGGGCGTACCATCGGGTTTTAGTAGTTTGGATAGGCTTACGAGTGGCTGGCAAAAAACAGAATTAGTGATTATCGCTGCCCGTC
>JAYWHL010000301.1:0-3200 GCA_043777715.1 Cytophagaceae bacterium
CCTCGCTATACCCTTCATTCCAAACATTGTCTTTTTTAAGAAAAGCAACTTCTCTGACCGAATTTACGCCTTCTGACATAAAAGTATAATCAGCCACCAAGGTATCGCCGTACATTTGTCCTTTTATTTTCCCTGAATTTTTGTCTTTTCCTGAATACTTATAAAACAAGTCGCCCTCTACCAAATCGTCTGTAATAGTAATGTTCATCAGAACTTTATCATTGTTTTCGACGAAGGAAAAGCAAGTTGTAGGTTCATTCATTTTTGCGGGTAGTTCGCTGGTTGCTTTCTGTTTTGACTGATTGTTGCAAGATGCTAAAATGGCCGTATACATTGCCAAAATAATAAGTTGATTTTTCATTTGTCTGTATTTTAATTGATGTTTATTTTTTTGCAAAACGCATCATTGCTACATCGTCTATCAAAAAAGTCAATGTGGTAATATCAACGGAATAGTTGTTTACTCTTTTAAGCATTTTATAAAAATCTTCCTCACCACTACCACCGCAGGCCATCATTGTACCCATTGGGTCGCCAAATTTAATTGTTGATTTATCCATTGTGTATTTGCAACTAAATCCATTGCAACTTGAATTACCTCTTATTTCATTTTTTCTTAAATCAAAAGTAATTTGTGGCTTTTTGTTAGGATATAACCCCTCAAAAGCAATACGCTTCCCCGAAATAAAATTTAATTCCCAAGTCCCATTTAAATGGTTTTCAACTGATACTTGCTTGCGAGCTGCACACCCGATTATGCCAAATAAAATGGCAGCGATTACTAAAATTAAGGCCGAATATTTCATTGTGTATTCTGAAAAAAATGTTAATTAAATAGATAATAATATTCAATCAGTATTTTTGATTTTACAACCACCTGAATGTCAATTTTTTAAGTTACTCAACACTCAATACACACGACTACTCACAATGCAATGCCAAATATAATGTTTGCGTATAAACCTTGCGAGTTAATAGAAGGTCCACCTTGAAGACTAACGTTGTTAGTTGTCCATTTTGTGGTTTTGTTTATTGGAATGTAGTAGCCCGCTCGCAGGCCAAAGTTGAGATTTTTACCCATTTTTTTATTTATAAACGGTGTGCTTGCCAAGTGAAAACCAACGTTTCCTGTAAAGCCCTGGGTGGCAATATGTTGCTGGTCTGCTGTGCTTTTTAAATAGCCGTTGAAAGACTGATTCAGATTATTTTTCTTTGAAAGCCTTGCTCCAAACCAAGAATACACAATTCCTCCAAAAGGAATAAATTGAAACTTGGGGGAGTTCCACAAAACCACGCCCAGCGACGTTCCAACGGTTGTGCCTCTTATGGCATTTGTGCTGCTCCCCACTGTTTTATTGGCCGAATAAGTGGTATAATTAAAAAGCGTCGCTAAGTGTACTTTTGGAAAAATGGTGTAAAAGCCGCCACCCCTGGAAAAATAAATATCATCAAATTTCATAAAACCATTGTTTCCAAGTTCGGTGTTTAAGGCTGAAAAATCTGGAACTTGCACCCCAAGCATACTGTGAATAAATACTCTTTTAGGAGTTATTACACTGACGTTGGCTTTTGCTTTTTTGATTTCTACGTCCGATGGCGTGTAGCTCACACCCGCTATGCTGTTGGCCATATTTACATCTGGCAATTGGCTAAGTAACAACAAATATTGGGCGTGAAAATGGTGGGGAAATAACTTAGCGGGGTCGTCAGGAAATTGCTTAAAATACGCATCATTGGGCAGTAAAACAACGGTAGCCCCAGTTCTAACGTAGTGATTGCTGTTATAGTAAAGCGGGGCATCAAAGCCAGTAATGTTCTGTTTTATTATTTTAGAAGTCATTTCGCCCAAATACTTTTCGTAGTTTTTCTGGGCTTTTTTGGTGGGTTTGTCAAGTTGATTATAAATGTGTTTTAGCACTAAATTTTTGGGAAATTTTTGTTTTTTTATCAGTACTTCTGCATTCGTAAAAGGATTTACGTTATTAAAATCTTTTAGGGTTTGAATAGAAATAGGCATTTCGGGTACCCAATCAGCGGCATTGACCACGTTAAATGCCCAGCCGCCCTGCGTTAGGGCTTCGTACTCGTAGGCGTAGTAAAGATTGCCAGGTTTTGGCCCCGCACTGCAATACGTCTTAAAATGAATGTCATTTGGAAGTTGCCCAAGTTGTTGTAGGTTGTTCAAGTAGGAGGTCAGTAGAAACGAAATACCCCCACCTTGGCTATGACCCATAATTAAAAAATCTTTGGTGCCTTTTTGATATAATTCCTTTATTTTAGGCACAATTTCTTTTGAAAGATAAGCCATACTTATTAACCAGCCAATGTGAACAGCCGCCTTGGGATTAGTCGCCAACTGATACTGAAATACATCCTTGTCATTCAATTTCAGCGTTCCCTTGGCGGGAACCATGGCCGCATAAAAATTGGCCAGCCAGCTCTGAGGCTTTTCGGTTGTTCCTCTTATGCTGATTACAGCTACATCGTTTTGATTTGTCCACAAATCCCAAAGGTTATCAAGCCCAATGGATTTTGATTGGTAAATCATTTTAAAATTTCGGGGTTCTGCAAACTCCTTAAAATAAACCGCATCAGCCGTTGTCCTTGCCGAAATAAGCATCAATTCTTGGTACTCATTTTTGTCGAAACCTGGTTTTAGTTTTTGTCCCCAAACAGCAAAAGCCACAAGCACAAGCGATAAAATTAGTTTTGGAGTGCTTTTGTTCATTTTGTTTTTTAATTAAAAATTGCCGTAAATTTCCTCACAGATTGAAATGATAAAATAACCTCACAAAATCCTTTTTATCTACACAATGATATCATATATGCAACAACTTAAGTAGTTTTGGGTATTAAGTCTTGGGTATTGAGTATTTTGTAAAACATAAATAACCAATGCTTTAATTTAATTTTTGAGCGCAAAATAATCTAAATTGATTTTACCTAAGTACTTAGAATGTCATAAACCAACAAAACCGCCATAACCAAAGACTACGGCGGTTTTCATAGCTGTTATTACAATAGTCAAGCCTCAGTTAGCTCATCGTGCATGGCTCTCACTTTGTCGCGGTCGGCTTTGAGTGCCAAATGTTGCCTTCTGAGCATGGATTCTTGTTGGTCACTCAAATCATTGTGATTTTCGTGAATAACTCTTTGGTAGGTATTGGAGGCCATATTTTCGCCACATTCACACCAGTCAA
>JAYWHL010000302.1:0-8925 GCA_043777715.1 Cytophagaceae bacterium
CACATCAATCGCTCAAAAAACGAAACCGTTGCTTTGTGTGTATGTTCGTCTAACAATTCGCCATAAGGAGGCTTGATGATTTCGAGATATTTTGCACAAAAATCGTCCCAAATCAAATTATAAACCGCAAGCAAAGCATCAGAAATTCTGAATTTCCCAAAATGGTCTTGTACTTCGGCAAGCGTTTGGTTTAGTTTAGATTCAAACCAATCAATACCCAATTTTGCTCCCTGATTTTGTGTTGTATTTGAGTTTTCGGGTTTTAGCGAATTTATCAAACGATAGGCGTTCCATATTTTATTACAGAAATTTCGGCCTTGTTCAACCAACTTGTCGTCATAAGGTAAGTCGTTGCCCGCAGGCGAGCTAAACAACATTCCAGTACGCACGCCATCGGCACCATATTGGGCGATGAGGTCGAGCGGGTCGGGCGAATTACCTAAAGATTTAGACATTTTTCGGCCTTGTTTGTCTCTCACAATCCCTGTCAAATACACATTTTTGAAGGGGGCTTCGCCACGATATTCATAACCAGCAATAATCATTCTTGCCACCCAAAAGAACAAAATTTCGGGGGCAGTTACCAAATCATTGGTTGGGTAATAATAGTTAATATCCTCGTTATGAGCATCTTCTAGGCCATCGAACACCGAAATTGGCCATAACCAAGACGATGCCCAGGTGTCTAGCACGTCGGGGTCTTGCTCTAAATCTTCTTCGGTTAGGGCAAAAAGTTGTAAATCGTGTTGGGCTTTGTGCAGGGCTTCGTGTTTGTTTTTGGCCACGATAACTGTACCGTCTTTGAGATAAAAAGCAGGTATCTGATGCCCCCACCATAGCTGGCGGCTAATGCACCAGTCTCGCACATTTTCCATCCAAACCCGATAGGTATTTTTAAATTTTGGGGGATAGAGTTTAATATTATCGTTCATTACGTTCTCCAGTGCAGGCTTAGAGAGGTCTTTCATTTTCAGAAACCATTGCAACGAAAGTTTGGGTTCTATCACCGCCCCCGTACGTTCAGACGTACCGATATTGGCTTTGTATTCTTCTATTTTCACTAAATGTCCAGCTTCGTCCAATAGCTTCACGATGGCCTTTCGGGCGGCAAAACGGTCTTGGCCTACCAAAATCTGTGCCTTTTCGTTGAGCGTACCGTCGTCGTTGAGAATATCAATTACAGGCAAATTGTGTTTAATGCCTAGTTCATAGTCGTTGAGGTCGTGGGCGGGTGTTACTTTCAAGCAACCCGTTCCAAAATCCATCGTTACATATTCGTCCGTAATGATAGGTATCTCTTTGTTAATGAGGGGGATAAATACTTTTTGGCCGTGTAGATGTTTATATCTTTCGTCGTTGGGGTGTACGCAAATGGCAGCATCGGCCATGATGGTTTCGGGCCGAGAGGTAGCGATGACAAGCCCCCTAGCCCCCCCCGCCCCCGAAGGGGGAGCTTTCTCTTCTGATAAAATTACTTCTGAATTAATTTCTGTAAGAGCATTTGTATTAATTCCCCCTTTGGGGGCTAGGGGGCTATTTGGGGCGGGGGGGACTATCTGATACTCAATATGATATAATTTACTCTGAACGTCTTTATAAATCACTTCTTCGTCCGAGAGGGCGGTTTTGCTTTGAGGGTCCCAGTTTACCATTCTTATGCCCCTATAAACCAAGCCTTTGTTGTATAAATCAACAAAAACGTCGATTACTTGCTCAGAATACTTTTCGTCCATCGTAAAACGGGTTCTGTCCCAGTCGCACGATGCTCCCAATTTCTTGAGTTGTTCTAGGATAATTCCGCCATATTTTTCTTTCCATTGCCAAGCGTGTTTCAGAAAATCTTCACGGCTCAAGTCTTTTTTGTTGATGCCCTGTTCTTTGAGCATCGCCACCACTTTTGCTTCTGTGGCAATAGAGGCATGGTCTGTGCCTGGCACCCAGCAGGCTTCTTTGCCCTCCATGCGTGCTTTGCGAACCAAAACATCTTGGATAGTATTATTGAGCATGTGGCCCATGTGTAGCACCCCCGTAACGTTTGGCGGTGGAATTACCACCGTGTAAGGCTCTTTGTTGGGGTTGGGCTTTGAGGCAAAATATTTGTTTTCGAGCCAATGGGCATACCATTTGGCTTCGATGTCTTGGGGTTGGTAGGTTTTTGAAATCATTGCAGGGCGAATAAAAATGTCTGCAAAGATAGGGTTTTTAGTTTGTTTTGGAGGAAATTACAGGCTCTATCTTCAATGAAAACTAGATAATGCCACAACCACCAACACAACAAAACCTACAAAAATAGACCCAAATACAATGCCTGCAATGCCCCAACCTTTGCCTTTTTCGTTGCGTTTTTTGGCCTGAGATAAACTCGCAATACCACCAAAAATACCCAAAAGGGAGAGTATTGACAACAAGCCAAACAGGCCAGCCCCAGTACTAAAAAACAATAATCCAGAAAATAGCAACACTACCGCCCCCAAGCCCGCCAAGCCTGATACCAAGGCCAAGGTATTTGTTTTGCGAGTATCGGGCTTTTCTTCAAGTTTTTTGTTCTCTGTTTTAGTGTTTTCAAAAGGCAGGTTTTGGGCTTGCAATTTGAGGATAGGATTCGTAAAAACAGGTATTCCCGTAGTTGAACTTGCTTCTAATTTTGGGGGGGGTATCTCCCACGATTGGCTTTGTACTAAATTTGCATTTTGAGCCGTTTCTGCTTTGGGAGGCAGCTCTTCAACATTTTTTTTGTGGGAATTATGGACAAAATTTTCTTTGGTTGTAGGCATAAATTTTGCGTACTGAACTGGCTTACAAGAATTTAGTATAAGAAGAAAAATAAAAAGAGAAGAAGGGATTTTTGTCATGGTAATGATTTTTTAAATTTATCCAAGTTATTTAGCCCAAATGAAAAAAACAACTTTATTACGAGTAATTACGTTTATTGAGAGAATAACGTTGGTTTGTATAACCTAGCCTATCAATTATGAAACCACAGTTTAATACCCAAATTAGAAATTCAAAAATGTTACTTGGAGAAATCTATTTTTGGACAAGCACTATCAAAGATTGGAAGCATTTACTAAAACAGGACAAATATAAATTACTGATTATTAACTGCTTAAAAAAATTAGTAGATAAGAAATTAATAAACGTTTATGCCTTTGTTATCATGCCAAACCACGTACATTTTGTTTGGGAAATGCTTGCAAAAAACAAAAAAGAAATGCCCTATTCTTCATTTAACAAAGAAATTGGGCATCTGATTATTCTAGATTTAAAGTCGAACCATCCTAACGTGCTACCTTATTTTAAGGTTGATGAAACAGAACGGGAGTTCAGAGTTTGGCAACGAAACCCCTTGGCTATATTGATGGATAATAAAGCAAAAACAAACCAAAAAATTGATTACATTCATACAAATCCTTTGCAAGAAAGGTGGAATTTAGCTGATATTCCTGAAAATTATTACTGGTCATCTGCCAAATTTTATGAGAAAGGAGTAGATGATTTTGGATTTCTAACACATTTTATGGACAGATTTTAATGAACGTAAATAAATACCAAAGTTGGTCTGTGAGCCACAAACCACAGAGTTTGAGCAACAACCAGGTCTGTGGCTCACAGACCTGTATTCTAATCTACTATCCTATTTCAAAAAATGGCTTTTACAAAGGTGGTCTGTGAGCCACAAACCACGGAGTTTGAGCAACAACCTAGGTCTGTGGCTCACAGACCTGTACTTCAATCTATTATCATTTTTCAAAAAATGGCTTTCGCAAAGGTGGTCTGTGAGCTATAAACCACAGAGTTTGAGCCACAACCTAGGTCTGTGGCTCACAGACCTGTATTTCAATCTATCAGCCTATTTCAAAAAATGGTTTTCGCAAAGGTGGTCTGTAAGCCACAGACCACGGAGTTTGAGCCTCTTCTTTTTCCTGTTTTCGGCCTTGCTAGTCCAAGCCCAAAATTTTGCTTTTGAACTGCCCGAAACTCCACCAAGTATTAAAATTGGCAACAAAACCCTTAGCAATGCTTGGGCTGGGGGAATAAATGCCGCACAATTTTCTGTTTTTGACCTTCATAATGGCGACCAAATTTCGGATTTAGTGGTTTTCGACCGCTTCAATGCCAAGGTTTCAACTTTTATTGGCAACAACGACTCCCCCAAAACCTACACCTATCAACCTGAATATGAAGCGTTTTTTCCTAAAGATTTAGACAATTGGTTGCTCTTGATAGACTATAACAACGATGGCGAAAAAGACCTTTTTACCTTTACCCCACAAGGAATCAGGCTACTAAAAAATAGCTACAAAACCAATGGCAAAATTGCTTGGGATTTGGTGGCCAATCCCATTTTTACGCAAGGCTTTTCTGGCAAGGTAAATCTCTATGTGGCTTCGTCTGATATTCCTGCCATTACTGATATAGACGACGACGGCGATATTGATATTCTAACCTTTGATTTTTCGGGAAATATCGTTGAGTTTCATAAAAATTTTAGTCAAGAAGAAAAATCTTCTTCGCTCGTTTTCAAACGACAGGGTTTTTGTTGGGGTGATTTTTATAAAGAACATTGCCGAGACATTCGCTTTACGATTGATTGCCAAACGGGCATTATCAACAATGGCACACAAACCTTTAATAATCTTACTACCAAAGACTTACGAACTTCTAAAACCTTACATTCGGGAAATACTTTGCTCATCACCGACCTCAACAACGACAAAAAAAAAGACGTACTTTTTGGGCATATCACTTGCCAAAACATTGCTTTCTTGCCCAATTCGGGTAGTAATCAGGCCGCAATATTCAAAACCGTGGCCTATGATTATCCTGCTACGAATGCCATTAATTTCAAAATTTTCCCTGCTGTTTTTGCGGGAAATTTTACAGGAAATACCCTCAACCAAACCGAACTCATCGCCTCTCCAAATGTATATCAAAACGAAGGAAATCTGATTGATTTTCAACATTCTGCATGGCTTTATTCCAAAGATAGTGAAGGCAATTATCAACTAAAACAAAGCGATTTTTTACAAGAAACCATGCTCGACCTTGGCGAAAACACAAGCCCCCTTTTGGTGGACATTGATGGCGACGGCGACCAAGACCTTTTGGTTGGCAATGGTGGAGCCAGAGGCGAGAAGGGATATAGAGGAAGCATTTATTTGTTCAGAAATAAAGGCACTAAACTAAAAGCCAGTTTTGAACTAGAAAACGATGATTTTTTAGGAATTTCTGATAAACTAGTTAGCGAGCAAAATAACTTAATTACCAATGTAAAACCCTTTGTGGCCGACCTCAACGCTGATGGTGTGTTAGACTTTGGATTTTCGGCAGCTACATTCAATGGCTTAGAAATCAGATATTTACCAAACAAAGGAGCAAGAAATGGAGCTTTTGTAATGAATATCCAAGACCTAAAAATATTGCCCAGCCTCAAAGACGCCAACATTGCCGACAGCCCCACGTTTTATGACATCGACCAAGACGGCGACCAAGATATTTTGATGGCCAAAAGTTTTGGAACGGTTAATTTGTTCAGAAATTCTGGAACGCCTAACAACCCTAAATTTGACCTCGAAGACCTCACTTATGGAAACATCAATACCGATTATCAGACCCGTGGCCTTCAGATAAGCATTGCCGACCTCAATGCCGACCAAAAACCAGAATTGATAAGCAGCAATGCTAGTGGCAAAATCACGATTTTTCCTGATTTTTTGTCCAACAAATCTTGGCAAGCGGACACAACAATGAGCCTATTTTTGAAGAAAAAAATCTTTAGTAATAGCCTTGGCAATAGGCTTGCAATGGCCTTTGGCGAACTCAACGCCGACAACCTCCCCGACCTTGTGTTGGGCAATAACACAGGAGGCTTGCGGTTACTAACAAACAATTCTAAGGCCGAAAACATACCACCCTCAAACCAAGATTTAGGGCTGATATACCCCAATCCAAGTACAGGTTTTATTTATGTTCGTTTTGGATATTATGCTCAAATAGAGCTAATTGATATGCTGGGAAGGTGCTTATTGAAACAAGAAGTAACCGCAAACCAAGAAACCGCCCTAGACGGCACAAGCCTAGGCAATGGCCTGTATGTAATAAGAGCAAGTGCAAATGGCCAGGCCAGCAGATGCTATAAAGTACTGATTACTAGATGATTGATTATTCTAAATCAAAGATAGGAAAGATTGAAAAGTATAAAAAGCAAAAGGTTAATGACGTAACAGTCCTTAACCTTATGCTTTTTATGGCCTTTTATCTTGGATATTCGGCATCTATTACTTCTGTTTTGCCATTTTGGGTAATGGTATAATTAAAGCCCTTGAGCAGGGAATATGCTCCGTGCTGGCCGTCTTTATCGATGGCCAAATACCCTACTTGACGGTTGGGGTCTTGGCCATATCTTTTAATAATTCTATTTACGGCCTCCTCGCAGGCTTCTTGCGGGCTTTTGCCATTTCGCATCAATTCTACAATCAGAAAAGAGCCAAGGGTTTTCATTACAAACTCGCCTACGCCCGTGGCACAAGCCGCCCCAATTTCATTATCTACAAAAACAGCCCCGCCTATAATGGGCGAGTCGCCTACCCTACCGTGCATTTTATAGGCCATACCCGACGTTGTGCAGGCACCAGATACATTTTTGGTGGCATCTATGGCCAAAATACCTATCGTATCGTGGTGTTCTATGTTGGCAATGGGTTGATATTTAGCCGTTTTTTTCCATTCTTCCCATGCTTTTTTTGATTTTTCGGTTAATAAATTTTCTTCTTTAAAACCTTCTTGTTTGGCAAATTGTAAAGCCCCTTCGCCGCTCAACATCACATGGGGGGTTTTTTCCATGACCCTCCTTGCCACAGAAATCGGGTGCATAATTCCCTCCAAAAACGTTACAGAACCCGCCCCACCTTTCCAGTCCATAATACACGCATCTAGGGTTACGTGGCCATCTCGGTCGGGCAGGCCACCATAGCCCACCGACGAATCGTTTGGGTCGGCTTCGGGCATTTTGGCCCCAGCCTCCACGGCATCTAAGCAAGTACCCCCTTGGGCCAATGACTGAGAAGCCGCCCCGTTGGCGTCGGGGTGTCTCCACGTAGAAATAACAATAGGCAAACCTTTTTGCGAATATTTATTTTGTTTTGGGCTAGGTGTACAAGCCACCGCAGCGGCAGCCACGGCAGTTTGGGCAATAAAAGAACGTCTTGATGTCATTTTTAGGAATATTATAGGTTGAAAAGGAAGAATTTGA
Source organism: Cytophagaceae bacterium (assembly GCA_043777715.1). GTDB lineage: Bacteria > Bacteroidota > Bacteroidia > Cytophagales > Spirosomataceae > JAYWHL01. Next base: position 7,253 of record JAYWHL010000302.1, read on the forward strand.
GCAATGAGCAATTAGAATCGTAAAAATTGGAGGGGGGTATTTCAAAACCTTTAGAGGTCAAGTGCTTGTTAGGAAATAGTTAGTATTTAACTTGTAATCTACTGTTTTTCAAGCCGATAGCTCCTACTTATTTCTAACTTGGGCATCTTAATGATTTTCAAAAGGGCAATTTTTCTACTGATTTTTTGTTTTTTGTTCTTCTAAAATCTTTCTAATTTGGGCAATTCTATTTTCTGGATAGGGGTGGCTACTCATCATTTCCGACTGTTGGCGGTTGCCAGCGGCTGCTTTTAATATTTCCATTACCTCTATCATGGCTTCGGGGTTGTAGCCCGTGCCTTGCGAGTATTTTATACCAAAACGGTCGGCTTCTAGTTCGTCTTCTCGGCCATATTTCATGTTGATAATATTACCCACATACTGGGCAATGGCCGAACTGGCCCCAGGGTTGTTGGGGTCTTGGGCGGCCACAACGGCGGCGTTCATCAGGCCACTCGTTAGCTCTTGTTTAGCCATTTGTTGTGCTGAATGTCTGGCAATAACATGGCCAATCTCATGCCCCAAAACCCCTGCAATTTGGTCTTCGGATTTTAACCTTTTCAGCAAACCCACCGTAATAAAAATTTGCCCCCCAGGCAAAGCAAAAGCATTGATGGTTTCGGGGTCTTTGAGAACATGAAACTCAAAATTATAGGGCGAGTTTTTGGCTTCGTTGTTATTTACCAAGCCCTGCCCAATGCGTTGGATAAGGGCTTGAACTTTTGGGTCTTCGTATTCGCCGCCAAATTCGGCAGCCATTTGTGGGGCAGATTGTAACCCCATGGCAACCTCTTGTTCTGGCGAGATGGCAATATGCTGTTTTTGGCCAGTAACGGGGTTTACCTGACTATTGGAATAGTAAGTAAACAAAGAGCCAAGTGCCAGTACCCCAGCAATCAGCAAACGAATCATCAGTCCAGAACGGTTCATAATTAGTAATTTTGAGTAGTTTAACGAAAAAATAAATATTGTTCAAAAAATAGGATTGAAAATTGAGTTATATCTACGATGAAAATAATGCCTGATAGCCCTTATAAGCATATTTAGGCTATTTGAGCAAGAATTTTTGTTGAAAATACTACTTTTTACACCTGCATTCAAAACCACTCGAAGATAATTTTGAAACGCAATTACCAAATTTTTACGTGATTTGTAAAATGTATCTACCTTATTTCCCCCAATTGTTATGTTTGTAAATGCCATCGAAGTTACTAGTCAGTTTACTCGGCCTATCCACACCATTTATCGGTCGTATCATTCACAACAGGTTTTGCCTGGTAGTGCATCGCTTTTTTTTGTAAACAATCAAGCCTGTGCGGTTACCTGCAAGCACGTGGTTGAGTTGATTATTAATGCTGATAAAATCAATCAAAATTACCAAAATTTTAAGAAAGAAACGGCTCATATTTCTCGGAATGGAGACTTTTGGCAAAAATTAGCCCCCATCGAGGCCCATTTTCAGTACCAACAAGGCGTAATGATGCAGGTCAAAAATACATTTATGAACTGTGTAGATAGGTATAGTTCGTTTGAAATATCAGTCCACCCCAACCACGACCTCGCCCTCGTTCGCTTTGGCGGTTATGGCGAAATAAAATATCAAAATCATGCTGTTTTCTTAAAAAATACAGACG
>JAYWHL010000303.1:0-3191 GCA_043777715.1 Cytophagaceae bacterium
AATGATACAGAACTTAGTCGTAAAATACAACTGATTCATTGTATTTTACAACTCACTTTTGAAATATTTTAAGTGTAATATTGATAGCTTTGCCTTGCGTTATTCTAAAAAAAATTCCAATGTCCCCATAGAAATAATACAAAAGTAAAAAAAGAAAAGTCTAAAATGAGAAGGGAAACCAACAAGTTTTATGGTATGTTTTACAAATTCTAAATAATCTAATAAAATGAACTTAATCAAAAGAACCGTATTTTTTGTTTTTATTGTATTTTTGACATCAATCCCTTTATTGTTTCAGTCTTGTAGCAAAAATGATAATTTAGAGGGTTTGGTTGTAGGTAATGAGGAAGGTGAAATAACTTTAGCATCAGCCCGTGAATGGTTTGACAGTAATGAAGCAAATAGTCGTTTAAGTGGAGAATCTGCAAATACGGCATATTGGGAAATTGCTTATGAGAGAAATCTTTTTCCGACCAAACCAATAGTCGTTGTTCCTTTCGTTACTGACGAAAGAACTACAGTACCAAGTATCAAACAATTATGGATTTATGTAGATAGAGAAAAGAAGAAAAATATGAAAGTTGTGGAATATATTTACGATGCGGCACTAGATAATAAAAGGAATAAAAATAAAAGCCTAAGCTATAATGCTGAAAAGTTTAGTGGGTTTATGCTTGTTAGAAATTGGGGTGATAATGCATTTTTGACTGGGTTTAAACTAAAAGATGGGAAAATCATATCTCTTATAAAAGATTGGCGTATCGCATCAAAAAATGGTAAAATAGCAGCCACACAAGGAATTGTATGTAACCAACAGGTAACTTGCTATTCATCAACTGCAACAGTAGCAGGTTATCCCGAAGCTACTTACACCCAAGTTTTTGATTGTGCAATAACGACAAGTTGCCATTTTGAACAATCTTTTTCATTAGATTCTAATGGTGGTGGAGGTTCTTTTAGCCCTGGTGGTGGTGGTGGCGGTTTTTCAGGTCTTGTACTAGAAGATCCATTATTAAGAACACATAAGTTTATTACAAACAAATGTGATTTACTTACTTTACAAGACTCTCCGTTACACAGAGAAATAATTGGATTAAAACTAAGTGATGGAAGAATATTAGTACTTCCTGTCAAAGGAAATACTCCTGAGAAATCTGCGACTTCTAACTTTTATAATGATCCAGTTACAGGAAAAAAGTCATTTGAAATATTTTATGAAAACGGTAAGACTTCTGTCGAATTTTACACTTATGATGCGAATGGTAATATAATTTCGGCTACTGCCTTTGATATATTAGAACACATTCATACTCATCCTTGTTCAGGTTCTGCCGAGAATCTTGCTAGTATTTACGATAAGGCTTTAGCCACAAACATTGCATCTGGTACGTTTTTCATTGGGCCTGATGTTAAAACATATATTCTTAATTGTAATGGAAAAATTGGGTACAATTCTAACGGAATATTTAGAAATGCCTTTGGAGAACCTGTTTTTACCGAACCTGGAAACTGTTATTAAAATGAAAAAACTCTTCTTTATCTTGTTTTTGAGCCTATTTAGCTCGTTTGCAAAGGCTCAATGTGCAGAACAAAACCGAATATCTATCAACGATACGATTACGAGGGGAATTTTGCATAGTTATATCGGTGAGTCTAATAAGCACCTCTCGCTAACGTATGACAAGAACAACAAGAAAAAGGGGATTTATCAGATCATAACCTATATGGACGAAAAAGGCAGAAAGTGCCTCTCGGTAAGAACTTGGATAGATGATAGGTACAAAGATAATCCGCCAAGCAAATGGGGTTACTTAATGGGAGATATTCTGTTGTATTATGATGGAGAGATAGATGGAACTGAACGGAAAAACGTGGCGAGTGCAGATTTTATGGATTGTTTAGAAATTATTATTGGCGATAGGGTATATCCAAGACCCAAGCCAACGCTGCGTTTTATAGAACTAAAAGACTATAATATACAAAATAGGCGAAGTAATTTTTGGAAGGTAGAAATTGATAGAACCAAAACAATGCTAAATGGCAATGATTCTAATAATACGATTTTTATTTTTGAAAAAAACGGTACAATTACTTCTTATGAACCTGCTTAGATTTTGCGAAAACTTATTTTTTTAGCGTGTTAAAAAGCCCTTTTTCATCTCGAAAAAGGGCTTTTTGATACCTCACTCTCTCGTCAATTCCCTAAAAATTTGTTCCATGCTTTTGTTGCCTTTTATGGCCGAGAGTTGGCCGTTGGCTACAATCTTGCCGTGATTGATAAGCACCACACGGTCGCAGAGGGCTTCTACTTCTTGCATGATGTGGGTGCTGAAAATAACCGTTTTTTCTTTCCCAATATTTTTGATTACCTCTCTTATTTCTACCAATTGGTTGGGGTCTAGGCCCGTGGTGGGTTCGTCCAAAATCAAAACGGGCGGGTTATGAATAAAAGCCTGTGCCAAACCCACTCGCTGGCGATAGCCTTTGGACAATTGTTCTATTTTTTTGTGCTGTTCTGGCCCCAAACCCACCAGTGCTATCACCTCCATTATTCTGTTTTTGAGGGTATCGCCTTTCATGCCGTAGAGTTTACCTATAAATTCCAAAAACTCACGCACGTACATATCGGTATAAAGCGGATTATGTTCGGGTAGGTAGCCTATGTTTTTGCGAACGTCTATTGATTGTGTCTTTACATCAAAACCACAAACCTGTACTTGGCCTTGGTTGGCGGCCAGATACCCCGTTATTATTTTCATTGTGGTAGATTTTCCTGCACCATTTGGCCCCAAAAACCCTACAATTTCGCCAGGCTTTACCTCAAACGATACATCGTCAAGGGCTTTTTGTTGGCCATAATTTTTACTTAAATTACTGATAATTAACGACATAGATGCTTGGGTTTGCTATTTTTGATTTTCGATGTACTTTCCTAGTTGATGGTAACCCACAGAAAATTACGTAGTTTTTCTGTATTTTTGTGAAAATATATTAAATGAACACTTCTACCCAAGTAACGCTCAAGGAATTTAACCTTCGCCAAACTGATGCCCGAGCCGAGGTGTTAGATGTTTTTTTTGCGGATAGTTATGCCCTTGCTCATGCCGACATCGAAACCCGATTGGCGGATAAATTCGACCGTGTTACGGTGTATAGAACCCTGAAAACTTTTCTTGAAAAAGGCATTTTAC
>JAYWHL010000304.1:0-3188 GCA_043777715.1 Cytophagaceae bacterium
GCCATTTTTAGACAACCGCTCATCAAAAAACGACCCGTTAATATTTTACTTGGATATACGTTACCTAGAGATTTAGCCCTCAAAGTAGCAAAAGGCTTAAAGGGGGTAGGTTATTTAACTTTTGCCGTAGGAGTAGTAGATGCAGGAGAAAAGACATTTAATAAAAACATAACATGGGAACATGCATTGACTACGATAGGGGTTGGAGCATTGGGTTTTGTTGTAGGAACATTGGGGGCACCTGTAGTGTTAGGAGTGATAGCTGTGGGTATAGTCTATGCAGCCTATGAGGACGATATTTGGCATGACTATGACAAGAAAAATGCCATAAACTTTAAAGAACCTGAAAAATGAAAGGATTAATATTTTCTTATATCAATGGATTAAACCAGTTGTATCGTAGGAGCGATGACGCTGATATATTTGTTATGGGTATAATAATTGTAATGCAAGGTTTTTTCATATTATGTATATCAGCACTACTTGACTTTCATATTCCTACTACCGAAGAGTTGGGCAATAAATGGGTAGTGAGACCAATTAAAGCGATTATTTTTTGGCTCTTTAACAAATATATTTTTGGCATCAGGGAAAGTATTTATAGCGAATATACGCCTATGCCAAAGAAACTAACACTCACAATAACATTTATCTATTTTGCAATTACTCTTGGTTTTATGATATACAAGTCTAAAAGTTAAGTAGTCCCCGCTCTTCGGGATGTTCCCGTAAGGGTCATCTCGAAGTAAATGGTTGGGGTTTTGTAAACCCCGTAATTTGTACTGCTCCTGTGGCTGGTGTCCTCACCAGTCCACCTTTGCGAAAGTAATGTATTTATTTAAGTTATTGATATATAGATATTTACATTCGATGTGTTGCTTTCGCTTGGGTGTTTGGTCGGGAGACCAACCACGGAAATAGCAATCTTCTAAAAGCGGGGCTTGATATTGGTCTTGCCATTGGTTCTTTCACACCGTTGGGCTTGTTGTCGAAACCTCTTATCGGTGTAGCCGATGGAATCTTAGGAGCAACGGGGGCAAAAGATGCTTTCTTTAAAGGGATTGATAATCAAATAGATAAGTTTCAATCAAACAGGATAATTAATGCTCAAATTATTGACACAACCAAAATAATAATCAGATGAAAATAGTAAATGAAATTATCGTTGCTCTTTACAGGCGAGAGCAAAAAAGTATGTACCATTCAGAAGGAAACGCAAGACTTTTTATCGCAAAATTGGTATTCTGCCTATTGACATGGATTTGGTTATTGCCAATGATTGGTATTTTAGAAAATAATCTACATTGGATTGAAATTACTTTCGATACCCCTAAAACAAGAATAGGTTATCTCCCTATTTTACTGTTAATGTATTTCATTTTAAATCACTTCACTTGGAAATTAAAAGAAGTAGATGAATATTCGGCAGATGAAGAAAACGAAGAAAGTATTAGAAAAGCCAAGCGATTATTTTTTACATTAATCATACTTGGATTCATTTTTTTAGTTGTAGTTGCTAAATATAATCAAGGTAATCCACTTTCAGATTAACCTATCCCCCGCTTGACCCATTGGCGGAATTGGATTTCAATTTATCTCCAACGGTATATGTTAAAAATAACCCAATTGGTTATATTGATTTGTTTGGTATGACCCCCGAAGAGGTTGTAGAAAGAGATGGCGGAACATTAAAAGAGGTTACTGCCACTTGGGGCAGTATGATGAGTAAATTCCTTTCTTCGGCCTGTCCCCCGACCTACAGTATATACACAGAATTGGGTATAACTTTGTAGTATATGAAAGCACTACCTAAACGATTAAGCTTAGTTTTAGACAAACTAACAGAAAGGATGACTGAAAAACAAAGCCTTTCAATGAGAAAACTATCAATAAACCGCAATGAAGAGATTCAATTTGGTAGATTTATAGGCAATGAAACGGTAAATATTGATACCCTACGAGGTCAATTATATACCAACATGAGCAACAATCAAGCTAGTTGCTCTCATTGTTTATTAATAGAAGACACCTCTACGATTAGTTTTTCGTTAAAAAGAGCCATTAATGGCTTGGGGAAAGTCGATAAAGGCCAAGTTCAAGGCTTTTACGTACATCCTGTATTGGCTATTGATGCCAATGACTTTGGCTGTTTGGGGGTAGCCTCACTTGATTTTATGAAGAGAGAGTGGACAGAGGAAGTATTTACTAGAAAACAAGTAAGGTCACAACGTAGTAAAACTGCATTTGAAGATAAAGAGAGTTATCGTTGGCTAAGTAGTATTAAAGCGGCTTTGCCCCAGTGCAATAACATTACCAAAAAAACGGTTGTTGCTGACCGTGAAGCCGATATTTATCCTGTACTAACGGGTCTTGTGGATGATTTAGGGGTAGATTATGTGATTCGTTCAAGGTTTGACCGCCCTACAAAAGATAATACGAGTCTATTACAAGAAGTAAAGCAGTGGAGTGAAGAAAGCTGTTACCAAATAGAAGTTCCTGCCACCGACAATCGTAGTGCCCATAAGGCAAAAATGGTTATCAAATATGGTCAAGTATCGTTGAAACAATCAGAAGGGAAAACGACAAAAAAACAACCTAAAAACCATGTTACTTATATCGTAGAGGTAAAAGAATTAGCAGAAAGTGTTGTTAATAAAGAAAAACCAATACACTGGGTTTTGATGAGTTCACACCCCGTTGAGAATGTAGAAATGGCCTTGCAAATAGTAGAATATTATAAGCAAAGATGGAACATCGAACAAGTTTTTAGAACCCTAAAAAACAAAGGATTAAGAATAGAGTCTAGTCAATTGGAAAGCTATGAAAAGCTACAAAAAATCACTGTATTAGCCTTTATATCAGCAGTTAAGGTATTACAGCTCATTAGAGCAAGAGACGGAAAAACACAACAACAAGCCTGTATTGCTTTTGACAAAGAACAGCAAGAATGTATTGTTTTGCTTAATAAACAAATGGAAGGGAAAACAGAAAAATTGAAAAATCCTTATCAAGAAAACACACTAGCTTTTTGTGCATGGGTAATTGCTAGATTGGCTGGTTGGAGTGGGTACAAGAGTCAAAGACCCTCTGGGCCTATTGATTTTTTGACAGGACTTCAAATTTTTGAACAAAGATTTCAGGGCTATTGCCTCGCTAAAATAACTTGATTCTGTGTATATACCGTAGGT
>JAYWHL010000305.1:0-8892 GCA_043777715.1 Cytophagaceae bacterium
CATTTGGCCGTTGGGCTTTGGCATTTGCTGGCACATACGCCAACGGAGTCTTTACTCTTGATGCGATGCCGAATTATTGCCTATAATAATGCCACCAACACCCCCAATACCCTCGAAAGTGGCTACCACGAAACCCTCACTTATTTTTGGCTTTGGGCGATTCAAGAATTTCTAAAAACCCAAGACAGGCAAGAACCTTTTGAGCAATTACTCCAAAAATTGCTGGCTAGTCCCTTTGGTGATAGAGCTTTACCATTTCGTTATTTTGATAGGAATAGGCTTTTTTCGATTGAAGGCCGTGGTAAAATTTTGGCTTTTGATGAATCAATCGGAGTTTGGTAAAAACAGGGAAGAAAAACAGATAAGAAGAAAGATTAGGCCATCGTGTATTGCTATAGAATGCTCAAAGCCATGTCAGGACATACTCAATAAGTAACGCAAGAAAATTGGAATATTATTTCACTTTTTTTAACTCTTGCAAGGCGAAGTAAAAACCCACTCCAAACAATAGTGTAATCAATGCTGCGAAGTATGGTATTAGTTCAGTCATTTTTGCTGTTAGTTATAAGTTTTAAATAAATACCAAACGCTAATATAGACGGCACCCACAGACCTAAAAATATCGCAGCATTTGTTTCTCCGTTGAAATATAAGGTTTCGGAAAAAACAAGGGAGAGAAAAGCTGAAATAAATAGTAATTTATCTGTAATTGTAAACTTCTTGAACATGATTTTAATAATTTAAGATTTTTGTATAAACGTCAGAACGCAAATGTAACTCGAATAAGTCGCTTTATGTTTGAACGGCTTTATGTTTTGATTGCTTATCAAAAATAAATCTTCAATAATCTACCTCGTTTTTATCGAAATCCCTCCTTGATTTTTGAGGCTTCCTCTGATGGCATACGTAAAACTCATCAAAAAGTATCTTCCCAACGACCTTATCCTTTCGGTTTGGGAATAATTGGCGTCGGCGGTGAGGTTAATGCCCACATTGCGGTTGAGTAGGTCCGTTACCGTAAACTTAAATTCTCCTCTGTCATTTTTGGTTACAAAAGTCGAAACGCTGGCATTCCAAATCGGAAAAGATTGCGTTGGACGATTTTGATTTTGGTAAATAAAATAATCAAAGGCCGAGCTAAAACTTAACTTTTTGGTGGGCGTATAGGTCAAGTCAAGATTATAAGTTTTGTTGATAAACCGCTGATTTTGATTGGTATTGATAGAATACGAGGTGTTGGTGGCTCGCCATTGGGCATCTACCGAAAGGCTAATTTTATCAGAAGGGTTAAAATCAAACCGAATGTTTCCTCTAATATTGCTTTGTGTCGTTTCGTTTGTAACATCGTTAATCAGCGACTGCCCCATCACTAGCCCTAAGCCCGTTCCGAGGTTAATGTTACTTTTGATTCGCCCCAACCTTCGGCCATAATTTATCGAACTATTCAGATTGGTATTTGCTCCAAAATTGATGGGTTTGTAGGTTCTAGCCGAAAAATTATCGATACTTTGGGCGTTAGAAATCTTATTTTCGGTGTAAACAAGGCTTAAATTCACAAACAGATTCGCAAAATTGAATTGGTTAAACGACATATAATTGGCATTTATCCTGTGGTTATATTCTGGCCGCAGTTCGGGATTACCAAGCATAATATTCAGCGGGTCGGTATTGTCGATAATAGGAGCCAGTTGGTTAATACTGGGTTCTTGAATATCGGTATCGTAGTTGATGCTGAGGTTATTGCCCCCATTCATTTTACGATTATATTTGATATTGGGTAAAAAATTCTCGAAGGTTCGGTCAATACTAATATTTTTTGTGAGGATATTCCCCGACAAATCCGAGCGTTGATAGGCCAAACCTAGCGAAACATTTCCCTTTTTTTGATTAAACTTAACATTAAACCCAGGCCGATTGATGGTAAATTTTGTATCAAATTTATTACTTAGGTTATCATTTAGTTTGCGTAAATCTCCCCTCAAATCATACACTTCTCGGTTTACATCGCCATTGTTTTTTCTGAATATATAATTGATTTCCAAATACTTACGCTTACCCAATGGTTCGGTATAAGACAGCGTTGTACCAAAATTATTGCGGTCGTTGGTTTGGCGATTAGTCTGATTAATAGAATCTCGTTTTGATAATAATCCATTTGCATTATAAAAACCATTAACGGCACTAAGGTTGCCATTGCGTTGGTCTAGGTTTAGGCCAAAAATAGAATTAGCCGAAAACGTACGGCCTTTTTTGTCGAACTTATGCCTAAACAAAAACGAGCCATTCAATGAATTGGTACTACCGTTGGTGGCATTGTTGCGGCGGCTATCATTCTGTAATAAATTGCTCTCGCCCAAGGTTGATGACTCGCTTTTGGAACTAGAATTTACGTGAATAAGGCCGATATTACTCGTAAATTTGATAGAATTGGCCGAATCTATTTTTTGGTCGAGGGTCAGGCTAAGCCTATGGCTATCGTTTTGAGAATTAGACGTGGCAATGCTCTTGCTGGTAAAATTACGCCCCGCCAAAAAATTTTGTCTTTCGATATTTCGCTCCATGTCCGTATCTAAGTGGTTGTAAAAATAACTACTGTTTAACTCGGCTTTTTTGGTTAGATTTTTATTACCGTTTATGCCCAATCCCCAAGACGTTAGGTAGCCGTTTTGGCGTTGGCCAGTGTTGAACGGAATCTCGTCTTCGCTCCCAAACGATAAATTGAGCCGTCCGCCTCCGCCACTCATCATTTGAGACAAGGCCCCCGAAAAATTCAGATAATCGTTGATAGAAAAACCATTTTCGTTTACGTTATTGGCCGTACCAATCAGCGATAACTGGTTGCCTTTGTCAAAACGATTGAGGTTGGTATTGGCTTTGTAGCGACTGTTTTCTCCCCCAAAACCGCCTTCTACCTTGCCAAAAATGCCTTTTTTTCGGTCTTCTTTTAGGCTAAGGTTTATACTCTTTTGGCTGGCACCGTCGTCTATGCCAGTAAATTGGCTTTGGTCAGACTTTCGGTCAAAAACCTGTACTTTATCCACAGCATCGGCAGGCAGATTTTTGGTGGCAATCTTGGGGTCGTTTCCAAAAAATGTTTTGCCGTCCACCGTTATCTTTTGAACCACCTGCCCCTGGGCTTTTACGGTGCCGTCTCGCTCTACCTCCACGCCTGGGAGTTTTTTTAGTAAATCTTCGACCACGGCATTTGGCCGAGTTTTGAACGACCCTGCATTATACTCTATCGTATCGCCTTTTATGCTAATGGGGCTTCTATCGGCCTTAATTTGCACTTCTTGGAGTTCTTTGCTGATGGGCAGAAGTTTGATAATACCCAAATCTAAAACCTCTAATCCCTCGACTGTGGGCAATAATTGGGTATAATTTTGATAGCCAACGAAAGTAATTTTAAGAAAATACTTGCCCATCAGTACGTTTTTTAACTCAAAATTTCCTTTTTCTTGGCTTCTAGCAAAACTAACCAAGGAGCTATCTTTGAGGCTCATCAGCAATACCGTTGCCGACTGCAAGGGGCTTTTGGTACTATCGGCCACAGTACCCTTTATGTTGTAGCGTTGGGCTTGGACAATGGTTAGAAAAGTACAAAAGATGAATAAGGTTGTAATAATTTTTTTCATGGCTTTATGTTTTTGGGGAAGATGAATTTTTTGTTAAAAAGGCGGATATTGTTTTTGTGAATTTCCGAATAAGACGGAGAGGACGAATGTTATTTTTTCCGAATAAGACGGATATTGTTTTTGTGAATTTCCGAATTAAGGCGAATCTTATTTTTTGCGAATAAGACGGATATTATCCGTCTCTACGTTCTTATATTTACAAAATCGTTTTTATCTACTCAACCTATGACTTTATCTAATCCTAATCGTTTGCTTTCGCTTGATGTTTTTCGGGGTATGACCGTTGCCCTCATGATTTTGGTTAATAACCCAGGCGACTGGGGGCATTTGTACTGGCCACTCGAACACGCCGAATGGAATGGCTGCACTCCCACCGATTTAGTTTTTCCTTTCTTTTTATTCATCGTGGGCGTGTCCATTGCCTATTCGTTGTCTGGGGTTGTGGCCAATCAAGACAGTTTGCTCAAAATCACAAAACGCAGTGCCAAACTCTTTGGCTTGGGTTTCTTTTTGGCCATGTTTCCGAGGTTTAATCTCGAAACCGTCCGAATCATGGGTGTACTCCAACGCATTGCCGTGGTTTATTTACTCTGCTCGGTTTTGTTTTTGTACCTTAGCCCCAAACAATTATTTTTATTGATGTTGGGCATATTATTGTCTTACTGGGCCTTGATGACCCTCGTACCTGTACCCAACATCGGCCCTGCCAACCTCGCTCCCGAAACCAATATCGGAGCTTGGTTCGATCGCCTCGTTTTGGGCGAAAAACACCTTTACAAAGCTGCCAAAGTTTGGGACCCAGAGGGGCTTGCCAGCACATTGCCTGCCGTGGCTACGGGGCTTTCTGGCGTTTTGGTAGGTTGGTTTTTGAAACATAAAGCCCTGACTATCAACATAAAACTCCAAAGGTTAGCTATATATGGAGCCATTGCCTTGGCTTTGGGTTTGGCTTGGCACATAGCGGGCTTTCCTATCAACAAAAAAATATGGACCAGTAGCTACGTACTATTTACCTCTGGCTTGGCCACGTGTTTGTTGGCGTTTTTTTACTGGCTAATCGATTTACGAGGCTACCAGTTTTGGACAAAACCCTTCGTGGTTTATGGCGTGAATGCCATCACGGTTTTTTTCTTGACGGGTCTCATTCCCCGTATTTTAGGTATGATAAAAATACCCTTGGCCAATGGCGAAAGCATGGGTACACAACAATATCTTTACAAAAATGCCATCGCTCCTTTTTTTGATAATCCCTACAACGCCTCCTTGGCTGGGGCTATTGCCTGTGTTAGTATTTGGCTAGGTATTTTGTGGATAATGTATAACAAAAAGGTAATCGTAAAGGTATAAGTTTAGCTTTTTGTTGAGTGAGACTGCGTTAAAACCGCAGCCTCACTCATTTTATTTTTAGAAACTCCCAATATCGTCATTAGGCTATAAAATACTGATAACCAATTATTTAATCATTCTTAATTATCATTTTGATAGCTCCACCTCCTCCGTTGGCGGGCATTCCAAGTTCTTTTAGGCGGTCTTCTCTTATTTTTTTATACTCGGCTTGGCTTACTTTTTTGCCACCAGACGGGGCTTTGAGTTCATCGCTTTTTAATTTCCTAAAATCTATGCTTTGGGCGGTATAAGCCTGCAAGCCTTCGTCGATGTTTATTTCCAAAATCATACCTGGCAATCCTACATAATTAGGGCCAGATGCACAACTAATATCGCTCGTAAACCAAGCTACAATGTTTTGAGGTTTTTCGCCTGTGGTTTTTAGGGTGGCCTTCATACAATCAAAACCAGCTACTTTTTTAATATCGGTTTCTATTTTCCACTTTGGCGTTTTGAGGGAATCTTCTATCAAAAATTTCTTACCAAACATATCGTTCAACTCTATCTTCTTGCTTTGGGCGGTGTTCACATAAATTTCGTTTTTGGGCGTATTAAATTTCATTCTTACTCCGTTACCACCGCCATTAATGTCTTGGTTTTCATCGTCTTCCTCTTTGGCTTCGGGGGCTTTGTATAGCGATTCGTTTTCGTTAAAATACAAAACCATTTTGCTGGTTCTATACTCAGGCATCATGGCTTTCATTTGTTCGGCATTGTCGCCCCCAAACTTAATGGTGCGGTGCATATTGATTTTACTCTCAAACGTAATAACGCCCTCTTGTTTTTGGGCAAAGCCTATATTTGCCAGTAATATCGTGGCTAATAAGGGGGCAAAAGTTAGTGTTTTTGACATAATAATAAATTTTGAATAAGTGCTTGTTTTTATTTCTGTTGCAAAACTACATCAAGCCTAGGTTAATCTAAGTTGAAACAAGGTTAATTAAGGTTAAAGTATATCAGAACCCATGAAATAGCTGTTAATTTTGAGGAGTCAAAAGCGGTAGGTGGATATGCAATGAGGCTATAAAACCTATTGCCAAAAACAAAAATCAATGAAAAAACACATTCCTATATTGCTCATTATCATTAGTTTACTATTGTTGGGGGCTTTTCAGGGTTTTTGGTTGTATAAAACCTATCAAGAACAAAAAGACTTGCTATACAAGCAAACCGATAATTTGTTTCAAACCACGCTGAATGCTCAACAAGATAGCCTGATTTCTAAATCTTTTGGTAATTCCTTGAGCAATATAGGAATGGTTTTGGACAAAGCTGTGGGGAAATCAAAGCCAAAAACAAAGCCAAAATCCAAACTCAAATTTAAAGTTTCGGTAAAGGCCGATAGCCTTTCGCTTGCTCAACAATTCAAAAACTCAGACTTTAAAATTACAGACCTTAGCATAAGTATCTCGGGCGATGACCCAAAAGAAATGAAGGAAACAGGCAAATTGGTTACTTTTTTTCTTAAAAGTATGAAGGAAAAAAATGCGAAAGATTCTACCCAAAAAAATGGTCCATCACGGGCAGTTTTTATGATGCGAACAGATAGTTTTTCGGTTGCTAAGCTCAATGATTCTGTAAAAAATAGGGTTAGTTTTATCAAAATGAACGATTCTACTCGCAGACAATTTGACCCAAAAAGACCAGTATTTATTTTTACGGGAAAGCCAAAATCAAAACCTACCTCCGCCAAAATTGACCAATTAATAAAAAAAGATAATAGACCGAGTGTAACGTGGTCGGAGGCGGGTAAAGCTGGAAAAGGGAGTGAAATTGTAGTGAAAAGAAAGGCATTCATGGGCAAAAAAGACTTTAAGTTTACCCTCAATGATATGGACCTTAATCCCGACTCCCTAGGCTTGGCTTATCAAAAAGAGTTGCAAAAAGCCTCGATTTCGTTGCCCTTTGTCATCAAAAAAATTAATACTACAACCAAAGAAAGCCCAAGCGAGCATTTGGCTACCAAAATTGCTTATGCAGGGATTCCTTTGGTAGGTTTTCAGGCCGTTTTTGAAGGCGAAAACCTTTACTTATTCAAAAAATTAGCTACCCAAGGTTTGTTTTCGTTGTTGCTTTTGGGCATAGTAGCTTTTTCTTTTTCTTTGATTTACAACAACTTACAACAACAAAAACGCCTTACAATCCTCAAAAATGATTTTATCAGCAACATTACCCACGAGCTAAAAACGCCCATAACCACGGTGGGCGTGGCCATCGAAGCCCTCGGCAATTTTAATGTTTTGGCAAACCCTATTCAAACCAAAGAGTATCTGGAAATCTCTAAAAGTGAACTAAACCGCTTGTCGTTGTTGGTGGATAGGGTGCTGAAAATGGCCGTTTTCGAG
This sequence comes from Cytophagaceae bacterium, assembly GCA_043777715.1. Lineage (GTDB taxonomy): Bacteria > Bacteroidota > Bacteroidia > Cytophagales > Spirosomataceae > JAYWHL01. The sequence continues at coordinate 7,367 of JAYWHL010000305.1, forward strand.
CAAACTAAACCCGCTTTGCACCTCGAACAATTTGATCTTGCCGAGCAAATAAATCAAGTAATGGATTCGATGAAATTACAGTTTGAAAAATACAAAGCCAATGTTGCGTTTGAACATCAAAACCAAACCTATTTGCTCCTAGCCGACCGTATTCATATTACCAACATTCTTTATAATTTGATGGATAATGCCTTGAAATATAGCCAAAATCAGCCCCAAATCAATGTTCATTTAAGCCAAAATCAAGGACAAATTTGTCTTAATATCCAAGACCAAGGCATTGGCATAGACCCTGTTTATGAAACAAAAGTATTTGAAAAGTTTTTTAGAATCCCCACTGGCAATACCCACAATGTAAAAGGCCATGGTCTAGGACTAAGCTATGTGGCAGATGTGGTTAAACAACATGGCGGGCAAATAAACCTATACAGCCAATTGGGCAAAGGCACAAGGTTTGAGTTAATTTTTGAAAAACAGTAAACACAAAAGCCACTATTTTTGTGTTACTAACTTATTGACAATCAATTTTTTGATTAACTTGTTCAATAATTTTCAAACGCTAGATTTTATGGGGAAAAAAGTATTAATTCTGAATCAAGATTACACTGCCTTGGCGGTTTGTTCGGTGGCCAAAGCATTTTTATTGGTATATCTCAACAAAGCCGACCTTGTGGTGGAGTCCTCAAACGAATACCTTCGTACGATTAGCAGTAGTTTTCCTATGCCCTCGGTTATTCGCCTGCACAACTACGTGGTGATGCCCTACCGAGGAATTATGCTCAACCGACAAAATATTTTTAGAAGAGACGGCAACCGTTGCCAGTATTGTGGCCGTGCCGAAGACCTAACCCTAGACCACGTATTGCCCAAATCGAGGGGAGGCAAGTCGTCGTGGGATAACCTAACCACGGCTTGTAGGCGGTGTAATGCCAAAAAAGGCGATTTATTGCCCGACGAAGCCAATATGCCCCTCACCCGTCGTCCTTTCAAGCCTTCGTTTATTATGTTTTTAAGGGATTTTTCGGGTACGCCCAACCAAGACTGGATACCGTATTTGGGCATTAAAGAAAAAGCATTCGGCTAGGTTTGGGTAGTGATGTAGCTCTTTCCCGTGGGTGGTGGCTCACCAAACACCTTTGCTAAAGCAATATTGTAAAATATAAACAGGCGTGCCACGCTTTAAAATCGTGGTACGCTTCTATAAGTTCTTACCCCTTTTCAAAAATTCAATGACAAAATTTTTCAGACTATTCGCTCTATTATCGGCCTTAATCTATACTGATTTACAAGCCCAAAACCTAGATACCCGCTGTTATGAAATGCGGATTTATTACCCAGCCCCTGGCAAAATGCCTAATCTCTTGGCTAGGTTCAGAAACCATACCACCAAGCTATTTGAAAAACACGGCATGACCAACATAGGCTATTGGACGCCCCTCGACAAACCCGATAGCGTTTTGATTTATGTGATGGCCTATCCAAGCAAGGAAGCCAGAGATGTATCTTGGAAAAATTTTGCTTCCGAC
>JAYWHL010000306.1:0-8866 GCA_043777715.1 Cytophagaceae bacterium
CCAAAATCAAATCCAAATTTGGCCTTCATGTCTATCCTGATACTATCCCAATCGCTTTTTAACATTCTGATTTCTAGCGTATTTACCATATTTTCAGGAAATACAACAGCATAGTTTGGCTTGGCATCGGTGCTATGGCTTTCGCTTGTCCAGTCAGGGATTTCCAATGGCTTTGTTGGCGTAGGAGTTGTTGGTGTGGGCGTTTTTGTAGTGGGAGAAGTAGGCGTTGCTGGGGCAGTATCGTCATTGGTTTTGCAAGCCCAAACAAGTCCGATTAAAACGCTTACCAAAAGTATTTTTTTCATATTTATTCTTAATATTCTTTCTAAAACTCATTGAAGAATAGACTTTTAATTTACTCAAAGGTTTAATTTTTTCTTGGCAAAACACAATTTAATACGTTTTTGTTAAAAATTTCTACAAATTGCGACTTCAATATCTAAACTTAAAAATTTCAAAAATGGAACACTCTGCTTTTTTGGGCGAATTTATCGGTACGATGGTACTCATCTTCTTGGGTTGTGGCGTTAATGCCAACGTTAATCTTAAAAATGCCCTAGGCCAAGGGGCTGGCTGGATGGTTATTGCCACTGGTTGGGGCTTTGCCGTGGTAATTGGTATTTTTGTGAGTACGTTTTTTGGCAGTGCCGATGCTCACCTAAACCCCGCTGTTACGATTGCTTTTGCCGTAAAAACAGGCGATTTTTCCAAACTAATTCCTTATGTATCAGCCCAATTGCTGGGGGCATTTCTAGGAGCAACCTTGGTTTGGTTGCAGTACCTCCCACACTGGAAAGCCACCGAATCGACCGACGCCAAGCTCGGAACTTTTGCTACTGGCCCCGCCATGAGCGATACTATTCCTAATTTAATCAGTGAAATTTTAGCCACAATGGTACTCATCATCGGAATTGCCTCTTTCTCCTCTATTGGCCAAGTCAGTGCCAGTATCGGGCCTTATTTGGTAGGAGTTTTGGTTTGGAGCATTGGCCTCTCATTGGGTGGCTCAACGGGCTATTGCATCAATCCTGCCCGAGACCTTGGGCCAAGGCTGGCTCATGCCCTTTTGCCTATTGCAGGTAAAGGGCATTCTAACTGGAGCTACGCATGGATACCTATTGTTGGTCCAATAATTGGGGCCATAATCGCTGGATTATTTATTTAGTTGCTAGGTTATTTATGAGACTTTAATTTCGATAAATTTTTGTTTGTATATTTTTAGCTTTTCTATGAAAAATTCAAATTTATAATATCAGTGCTTGGTTTTAGTACAAAAACTATTCTATAAGCTCAAAACTGGCTTCTGTCATTAAAAAAATGCGTTTAATTGTCGTTGAGAAAAAAAATCTTAGAATATTTCAACTTTTCTTTCGCTTTATTGGTAGTAAATTATTAGTTTTGTCCAAGTTTTCAAAGAATTAGACAACAAAATTGTACAAAATCTGTTTTCATTCAACCAATCAGGTTTTTACAACAATTTCAATAGATATGGAAGATTATAATAAAATCATCGAATCCTTGGGCGTAAAGTTTATCAAAGCTCGCCACGTACAAATAAAACAGCCCATTCGCATCAAAAATTTTTATGATGTAGAAAACTCACTGATTATTTTATACAACGGAGAAGTTTCCTTTGGCGATGACCACGTAAAGGTAAACGAAGGCGATTTGTTGTTTATCCCAGGTGGCAAAAACGTTACGGTTACTTACGGAAATCCCGATAGGTTAAAACCCATTAGTAATGAGGAGTTTATGACCCATCGAGAGTATTATTTCGATACCAAAAAAGACCCCGCCCAGATTGGTATGCTCGATAATTCGTTTGGTTTAATAGCGTTTGAAGCCAAAGTTTTTGATTCGGTCAATTTCTTTACTTCCTTGGACATTCCTCCATTTATCATCAGTCACGACCACGACCTTGCCCGTACCATTCATCAGATTTTAGAAGAGGATTTTACAGATTTGATTGGCAAGGGTAGAATTATAAAAATCAAAACCGAAGAAATCGTAATTGGGGTAATAAGATATATCCTAAAGCATAGAATGTTTTTGGAGCAATTGGCTACCAACAGCACCTATTTCAAAGACCCTCGTTTGATAGATATTTTTGCATATATCAAAGACAATATCGGCGGCGATTTATCCAACAAAGTACTGGCCAACGTTGCCAATGTTTCGGAAGATTATGTAGGGCAATATTTTAAGATGCTAACGGGTATTAATCCACAAGATTATATCGAATATCAACGAATGGAGGCCGCAGTAGGGCTTTTGCGTACCTCTAAAAAAAGCATTAGAGGCATTGGGGCAGAGGTGGGCTATAAAGACACTGCCTATTTTTGTCGCCGTTTCAAGATGATGTTTGGCATTCCAGCAGGCAAAATGCGTAGAAGAGAGTCGCTGATGAATGTCTAGGCAAGCACAGCTCTATTGTTTAATTCCTAGATTTTTCATAAATTTGAATTATCGATTTTCTTAAAGCCCAATACTTGTTTGAATCTTGAACAAGATATACAAAAGCCAGTCTCTTAGGAGGCTGGCTTTTTTTATTTTTATTTTCCTTTTGTTTCGTTATCGAAGGCGTTCTCGTTTCCACTTCACGGCGATGTTTGAGCCTTCGGCAAGCATAACCGACAAAGGCGTTTCGTTAGTTAAGTGAGCAAAGGCTTTGCCGTACATATTTTCAAAATCACAAGCTATTTCATAATTATTTACAATGTAGGTTTGCCAACTTGGGTGCTGAATTTTGTATTCCTCGGTTTGGGTTTCGTCTATTTTGGTATAGCCATAATAATGCTCAAAAATAAATTCTTCAACACTCCCCTTTGTCATTGGCTTGGGGTTTAGGTTGGCGTTGAGTTTGATAAATTGCCATTTTTTAGCTTGTTTCCAGTAATAATTTACACCTTGGGTTTCATCGTTTTTTTGCCATTCGTGTTTGGTGGGTACGGCCACATAATGTTCTTTGTAGAGCCAGTTTGCAATCAAAGCCACTATTTTATAAGGAACGGTTTCGTTAATAAAAACTACGCCTCTGCGGGTACTATTCCCAACCTTTCGCTTTACATAAAAACGAAGATTTACTTCTTCAAAATTGCCTAAGAAAGGAATTGGAACGCCAAAAATTTTAGTCTTTAAAAACATAAACCCCACTAAACTAACGTAGGCTTTACCTTCAAAAAGATCTATTTCGGTATGTTTTGGCAAAAAAGGTTGTAGAATGGCGGGGTCTATGGCATAGTTGGCCATGATGAGTTTTTGCCAACGGGCAGTCAGAAAATTTTTCATAAGTAGTTTATTAAAAACAAATTGGCCATTCTATTTCTTAAAATAGAACGGCCAAAGTATTGTTATCGTTTTTAAGTATTTTTTTTATACGCCCTCTGCCACTACTTCTTTTACTTCGGGCACCATTCTGGTCAAGAGGTTTTCGATACCTGCTTTCAAAGTCATCGTTGAAGACGGACAGCCACTACACGAACCTTGAAGTAATACTTTGACAATGCCCGTATCTTCAGCAAAAGAATGAAACGAAATAGCCCCCCCGTCCGACTCTACGGCAGGCTTTACGTAGTCCTCCAACACTTTTTTGATTTTTAGAATCGTATCAGAATCTTGCTCGCCGCTGGCATTTTCATATTCTTTCATTGAGGCCAATGACAATACAGGTTTTTGTTCTTCGAGATATTTTTTCAAAAACATCTTCGTAGGTGCCATTACCTCTGCCCATTCGGTATTGGTATCTTTGGTAAGGGTTATGAAATTATAAGAAATAAAAACTCGTTGTACCCACTCGTAGCCAAAAAGTTCTACGGCCAAGGGCGAATTTTTACCTTCTGACAGGGTATCTTGTAGGCTAGAATAATCAAAATTTGAACCTTCGGGTACTAACTCCGAATTAAGCACAAACTTCATTGAGTTTGGATTGGGCGTGGCCTCGGTATATATTAAAACTTGCTGACGAAGTACCATTTTTTTGTGGGGTATTTTGCAATTTTCGGATTGCGATGATAGATTTTTTTACAGCGTTTTCGTATTATTACTGTTTTAATCCAACACAAAAATCACAAGGATAGTTTAGGCTTGAATCAAAAAAAACACCAAAAGCCCTGTCTAATTTTTAGACAGGGCTTTTGGTAACAATTTTGCTAGGTTACGCTTGGGCTTCTACTGGAAGAACACTCACAAATGAGCGACCTTTCAAACCTTTTTTGAAGGTTACTATGCCATCGGCCAAGGCAAATAGGGTATGGTCTTTTCCCAAACCTACATTTTGGCCTGGGTTGTGGGCAGTACCTCTCTGACGAACGATGATGTTACCTGCGATGGCTGGTTGGCCACCAAACAATTTAACACCAAGTCTTTTGCTATGCGATTCTCTACCGTTTTTTGAACTACCGGCTCCTTTTTTGTGTGCCATTTTCTTTTTCTATTTATTGTGAAACAAATATTTGAATTGCTTTCTGATTAAAGGTTGATACTTTCAATCATCACTTTCGTAAGCGACTGGCGGTGGCCTTGTCTTTTACGATAGCCTTTGCGGCGTTTCTTTTTGAAGATAAGCACCTTTTCGCCACGGAGATGGCTCAAGATTTTACCTGAAACTGTGGCACCCGACACGGTGGGGGCACCTACGGAAATAACTCCGTCATTGTCAACAAGGAGTACCTTGTCGAACACGAGGTCAGCGCCTTCCTCGCCCTTCAAACGGTGGGCATAGAGGAAACGGTCTTTTTCTACTTTGAATTGCTGACCAGCGATTTCTACAATTGCGTACATTTTTATAAAGATTTGATTGTAAAACTTTTAAGGGTGCAAAGGTAGGGATAATCTACGAAATTAAAAAGTTGGATTTGTTTTTTGTCATAATCTAAGCCCAGGCTTTGTTAATTTTTTGATAATCTGATTTCTGTACTTATCTTTACTATCAATCTTGTTGATGATATTATTTGTAAAAAAATACGGTTAATGCCCTTATCTCTTGATTTCAATCTAAAAATTTAGCATACTAATAGCTTTAAGTCCCCTCACAACCAAATATATTTTATGGCTCTACTCATCGTTATCTTTATTATTGGCTATTTGGCTATTGCCTTTGAACACCCTATCAAAATCAATAAAACGGCTACGGCTTTGCTAACAGGAGTTTTGTGTTGGACGGTTTATGCGGTGCAAAGTACTGAGATAGAGAAAGTTGTAGCAGAATTATCCCACCATTTGGCGAGTGTTTCTGAAATACTATTCTTTTTGTTGGGGGCAATGACCATCGTAGAATTGATTGATGCCCATGATGGTTTTAAATTCATTACCGACCGCATCAAAAGTGATAACCCTGTTCGGTTGCTTTGGACGATTGGTATCATTACGTTTTTTCTTTCACCAGCACTCGACAACCTTACCACGGCCATTGTGATGGTTTCGTTGTTGAGAAAATTGATTAAAGCCAAAGAACAACGCAAAATTTTTGCAGGTATCGTTATCATTGCTGCCAATGCAGGTGGGGCTTGGTCGCCGATTGGAGACGTAACCACAACCATGCTTTGGATAGGAGGACAGATAAGTCCGCTTAATATTATGAAAACCTTGTTTTTGCCTAGCTTTATTTCTTTGTTGATACCTTTGATTTATATGACATTTACCCTCAAAAAAATAAGCAATGCTAACGACGAACCCGAAACAGAAAGCAAAGAAGAACCTAATGCCAAGGCAGGAACTTTGATGTTGATTGTGGGCTTGAGTACCCTTCTTTTTGTGCCTATCTTCAAAACTATCACACACTTACCGCCTTATATGGGTATTTTGTTGGGTTTGGCTTTGGTTTGGATTTTGTCTGAAATTATTCATTCTAACAAAGACGAAGAAACCCGCAAGCCCTTTACCGTTGCTTATGCCCTAAGCAAGATTGACACCTCAAGTATTTTGTTTTTTTTAGGGATTCTTATTGCCATTGGTGCCTTAGAAAGCACACATATCTTGAGCGATTTGGCTTCGTTTATGGATAAATCAATTGGAAATCAAGATGTTATCGTAGTAATAATCGGCTTGGCATCGGCCGTGATAGACAACGTGCCTTTGGTGGCGGCCTCGATGGGAATGTACGATTTGGGGAGTTTTCCGCCTGATTCCCGTATATGGGAATTTTTGGCTTATTGTGCAGGCACTGGCGGTAGTATTTTAATAATCGGCTCGGCTGCTGGAGTGGCGGTGATGGGCATGGAAAAAATAGATTTTATATGGTATTTGCGTAAAATAAGTTTTGTGGCATTGTTGGGTTATTTTGCAGGCGTATTGGCCTGTTTGGCCATGTTTGCGTTGTTGGGGTAGGTGAGCTATCGGCTTGAAAATAGTTGGACAAACGAGGTGCTTATTTTATTTAACTAACTAATAATCAGTATATTAATAACTAATAATTCAACATTAATCATTTTCTTTAAATGATAGAAATAAAAAATATATCGAAGGCCTTTGAAGGTCGCCAAGTGATTGAGAACATTAGTGGCGTTTTTGAGCCTGGGGTAACGAGCCTTATTATTGGGGGTTCGGGTACGGGCAAAAGCGTACTGCTCAAATGTATGTTAGGGCTAAATTTGCCCGAAAATGGACAGGTTTTGTATAATAATCGAGATTTTTTGAAAAATGATGCCGAAACCATTAAATCTATTCGTAGAGAAATGGGTGTTTTGTTTCAAGGCGGGGCTTTGTTCGATTCTAAGACCGTGGCTGATAATGTAAAGTTTCCGCTGGCAATGCTAACTCAAATGTCGGAAAGTGAAAAAAACGACCGTGTGGCCGTTTGCTTGCAAAGAGTTGGCTTGGAGACAGCCGCCAACCGAATGCCCTCTGAGATTTCGGGAGGTATGAAAAAACGAGTCGGCATTGCCCGTGCTATCGTGATGAACCCCAAGTATTTGTTTTGTGATGAGCCAAACTCGGGCCTTGACCCGCTCACTTCCGTAAAAATAGACCACCTTATTTCTGACATTACCGATGAATATAAAATCACAACCGTGGTAATAACGCACGATATGAACTCGGTAATTGGCATGGGCGAATACGTAATGTTTTTGTATAAAGGCCACAAACTTTGGGAAGGAAACAGTAATAATATCACAAAATCTGATGTACCCGAACTCAACGAATTTTTGTTTGCCAATAAACTCCTCCAAAAAGGGCAGTAGGTACTTGCTAGAAGATAATCGTCATTTAAATTTGTAACCTTTTGTGTTTCAAGCCAATACCGAGTGTCGGCCAGTACAGCCGATTGCCAAAAGTTACTTCTAGGCTTTAATTGCCCGCATCAAAACATTTACGACAACGTGCTTCGTAGCTATCGGTTTCACCAAGCATTACTTGGGCTTGGCCAGCCACTTTGCGGTAAGAATACCCCGCAATGTCACCACAAACCATACAGATAGCGTGTACCTTGGTTACATACTCGGCCACGGCCATTAGCTGCGGCATAGCCCCAAACGGATTGCCCTGAAAGTCCATATCCAAACCCGCCACAATGACTCGCTTGCCAGCAGAGGCCAGTTTGTTACAAACCTCAATAATACCATCGTCAAAAAACTGGGCTTCGTCTATGCCTACTACATCACAGTCGCCGCTTAATAATAATATTTCTTGCGATGATTGTAGGGGTGTAGAACGTATTTTGGAGGAATTATGCGAAACAATATCGCTTGCATGATAACGAGTATCAACGGCTGGTTTAAAAATCTCTACGTGTTGGCGAGCAATGTTGGCACGATTCAATCGGCGAATTAGTTCTTCGGTTTTTCCCGAAAACATCGAGCCACAAACCACCTCTATCCAGCCTGTACGCATACTTTGAGGGTTTTCTCGGCCTCGTTTAGGTTCTAAAAACATATTTGTTGAATTATACTTTGTCCACAAATATAAACAACACCCTGCAAACATTCTGTTCCAACATCTCGTTAAACCGTAATTCTGTCTAAATTTGTAAAAAAAAAATAAGAATCCGTTAAACCTTGAAGTTAAGGAGGTAGAGCTTTAGGAAAAAGCCTTATAAAGGCTTCATATTTATCAATAATGCGTGGCACGCTTTGTTAGCACATAGAATAGGCGTGCCACGCATACAAGATTTTTAGTTGTAAATAAAAAAATCGTAAATCGTAATCAAACATGACCGTAGTACCCTATAAAGAACAAGACGCCAGCAAACGTGAGCAAATTGCCCAAATGTTTGATAGTGTGTCGCCCAAATACGACCTCCTCAACCATGTATTGAGTGGGGGAATAGACATACTGTGGCGAAAAAAGGCTATCAAATTATTACAAGCCGCACAGCCCCAAACCATCTTAGATATTGCCACAGGCACGGCCGATTTTGCCATCGAGGCCCTCAAGCTAAAACCCAAGCAAATTGTTGGCGTGGACATTTCGGAAGGAATGTTGAGCTATGGCCGAGAGAAAATAAAAAAACTTGGCATGGAATCTGTTATAACATTACGAAGCGGAGATTCCGAAAATCTGCCCTTTGCCGACAATAGTTTTGATGCTGTTATCGTTAGTTTTGGGGTAAGAAACTTTGAGAATCTCTCAAAAGGGCTTGGCGATATGTATAGAGTGCTTAAACCTGGCGGTACGTGCGTGGTGTTGGAGTTTTCTAAACCAACGGCCTTTCCTGTTAAACAATTGTATAACTTTTATTTCAAAAATATCTTGCCCATTATCGGCAGGCTCGTTTCCAAAGATACCGCTGCTTATACCTACTTGCCAGAGTCGGTGCAGGCGTTTCCAGATGGCAACGATTTCCTAAAGATTTACCAACAGGCAGGATTTAAAAATTCAAAATGGATTCCACTCACTTTTGGCGTAAGTTCTATTTATCTAGGCAAAAAAG
>JAYWHL010000307.1:0-3177 GCA_043777715.1 Cytophagaceae bacterium
AATTTCAGCAAACTGGTCAAAATACACCCTGTTTTATAGAATTTAAAAGTCTTGGTCAAGGTTTTGGGACTTCTAACGATAATGTTTTTGCTAATAATCTGGTGATTGACAACAGCGGGGCAGAAAATTATACGCTTTTAAGGATTGAGAAGGGTTCTTTTTATAATGATATTCGAGGTAATATTTTTTCGTCTAATTTTCAAAAAAAAGGCTTGATGGTTGATGACGAGAACAAAGAAACCACAGGAGTTTCAGATAAAAATAATTGGATTGCAAATACTTTTAAGCGTAAAAATCTAAGCTATAACGGAATAACTAAAGATGGATTGGAATAAGAAAACGCTGATTAATGATTTGTAAATCAGATACTTTCATTCAGGAATATTGCAGACATTTGCCAAACTTCTACTTAAAATATCAAAATACTTTCTTCAAATCAATCTTTAAATTGGGGAAAATAGCACAATTCAATACATCATCGGCAACATAGATACAGGCTGGACTATAGGTGTTTTCATTTTCTAATAAAAATTGAAAAGCGTTTTCGTGTTCGGGGTCAATAATCCAATATTCACGGACACCATTTTCGGCGTAAAGGTCTTTTTTTGTTCGCATTTCCTTGATAGAATTTCCTGGCGAAAGTATTTCGATAATCAAATCTGGAGCGCCAATACAACCTTTGTCATCTAATTTTTTTTCATCGCAAATGATACATAAATCGGGCTGAACTACGGTATAAACGTCTTTATTTGCTTGGAGTGATTTTTTTTTGTTGTACAAACGCACATCAAAAGGTGCTGCATAAAATTCGCAGGGATTTTTTTTGAAGAAATTATACATGATACCATGTATTTCTCTTGAAATAGCTTGATGCCTACGACTGGGGGCAGACATCGGCAGTATTTTGCCCTTGATTAGTTCAACGGCTTGCTCAAATTGCCAAGTCAAATAATCGGCATAAGAATATTTTTTGCTTAAATCTAATTGAGAAAGACTAATTATTTGTTCCATTTTAGTACAATTTATATGCAAATATACAAAACGTAAATTGGTTATTGGAATACTATTTATTGGTAAATAGCTACAATTTAGAATAATTCAAGCACTAGAAACCCAAAAATTATTTTTTCGATACAAATAGACCAAAAAAGCCAAACCCCTCAATAACAGATAGTTACAAGGGGTTTTGGTGGAGATGGAGAGAATCGAACTCTCGTCCAAACAAGGATACCGTAGGCTTTCTACACGCTTATTCTGCTGTTGAATTTTCGAGAATCTACGAGGTCAGCGACACACCTATAATAGTTTCCTTAGATAATTAATACTCATAGGGATATTACATCTTCAACCCCAAGAGGCTCCGATTTGCGACGCTCTTAGACCTCGTCCTATGGAGCTTCGGACAAGAAGAACGATGACTATTGCGTAATCTTCAGACTAGGCAGCCATGGCGTATGTATTTTCGCCAGTTGTTGTTTGGGTGAATTTTTTAAGGAAGGTTCGTCCAGCTCCCTGCGTGCTTACACTCGGCGACTCATGCTGTCAAAACCAGTCACCCCCGATTTAATCCTAAACATTGTAATACATTCAACTATTAGGAATGCAAATTTAAGACATTTTATTTATAATCCTCATTTCTTTGCAAAACTCAATGGCTCGGTTTGTCTGGTGCAGGGGCAGAGGCATGATACTCGTTGAGGATTATATGTGCATATTGGTCGAGAAGGGTCATCACTTTTGCCTTACTCTTGCTTTTTACGATCATTCCGATATGATATTCTTCGTTCATTCGCCAATAAATTTCTTCGTCTTGAAACTGGCTTAGGTCTGGCCACTGTTGCCTAGCCAGAGAGATAATGATTCCTGAATAATATTTTTCTTTTTTCGGCAATTTATATTTTTCTCCCTTGGCTACGGCTGTTTCGATATTGGCCCATTCTCTCCAAAGGTTAATACCCGACGAGGCTTCTACCATTTCGGCCAAATTTGCTCCGCCAACTCGGCTGGCAGTTTCCAGAAAATAATATTTGCCGTCGTGGCACTTGATAAATTCGGAATGAGAAGCTGAATAATTCATTCCAAAGGCTGATAAAAGTTTTTCGTTGAATTTTATCAATTCTTTTTCATCTTCGCTTCCAAAGGTTGAAGTTACAGACCTGAAAATTCCTCCGCCATGAGCAACCTCAAAAGGGGTCGAAAGGTACTGACTCACACTTGTAAAAACGATTTTCCCACCAACTGTCAGACTATCAACATGATATACATCGCCAGGTTTGAATTGTTCCAGTAAATACTCATGTCTTTTGTCTTCTAATTGGTGTATCGTTTGCCAAAGTTCGTCTTTGTTCCAAACTTTTTTTATGCCCGTTGCCGATGCCTCCGCCCTCGGTTTTATCAACATTGGAAATTCAGTATTATCTGCAAAATGATTGATTTCATCGTTATTAAAAAGGGCTGTGAACGCAGGGCAACGCAAGCCTTCGTCTTTAGCTTTGTTTCGCATGGCCAATTTATCCCTAAAATACCTTGCCGTGGTTTGGCCCATGCCTGCAATCCTGAAAGTTTCTCTCAAAAAAGCAGCTTTTTCTACATCAAAATCATCAAGGGCAACTATCCTATCTATCTTTTTTTCTTGCATAAGATAAGCTAAACCCTTAACTAGATTTTGAAGGTTAAATTCTTCATTTTCAGGCGTTTCCATATAGAAAATCTCATCAATAAATTCTCTGACCCAAGGTTTATGTTCCAATTTTTTTTCTGTAACCAGCAAAACCTTATTACCCGCTAATTTACAAGATTTCAAAAATTCGTTTCCCTTAAAATAGGTTGATATGCACAAAAAAGTAAGCATGATTAAATTGTTTAAATGTTAGGATTTCCTCGACCTGTCCCTCGAAAGGCCGAAATACGTAAAGAGTAAAAAATACAGATAAATCATTGACAAAGAAGTAGTTACATTTGGTGTATTGCTTTCGTAAGGGTGTTTTACCTAGGCGGTTCCGTGGTGTACCTAATAGTATATACACAGACTTTTAAAATACTTAAAATCAATTACTTAAAGACCTTTTAAGTTCCCCCTCTCTTTTGGAGAGGGGGCAGGGGAAGAGGCGAAAAAAGTCATTTTTTGACTAAAATCTGCCTTATTCGCCTCATCCCAACCCTTCTCCAAAGGAGAAG